>JAAYGR010000119.1 GCA_012727675.1 Bacillota bacterium | reverse complement strand
CCCGCCTTTCTCCCACCAGAACTACTAAGCGCTTGGCCCTGGTAATGGCTGTATAGATCAAGTTCCGATTCATCAGAGAAGGCAGTGTCCAGGCCAAAGGCATGACAACAACTGGATACTCGCTTCCTTGACTTTTGTGGACCGAAATAGCATAGGAAAGCTCCAGCTGATCCCATTCACTCCGCTGATAAGCCACATAACGGATCCCTTCTGCATCGGCGAACTCCACAACCAAATGCTGGCCTTCCCGGTCCAGAGATACTATCCGGCCCATATCGCCGTTGAAGACTTGTTTATCATAGTCGTTTTCGGTCTGCATAACCTTATCTCCGACCCGGAAGACATTGCCTCCAAAGCTCACTTCATCTTTCCCGGGACTCGAAGGGTTTAGAGCTGCCTGTAGATGTTTATTCAGGACATCGGTCCCGGCCTTAGTTCTCCTCAAAGGGGACAGGACCTGGATATCCTCCATGGGATCTAAAGAGTAATGGGAGGGAAGCCGCTCTTTGACCAGATCTACGATAAGTCCCGGCAGATTGGCAGTTTCCTTTTCTTCTATCAAGAAGAAATCCCCTCGGGGCGAGTTTAACTTGGGAAACTCTCCCCGGTTGATCATGTGGGCATTGGCTACGATCAGGCTGGTCTCAGCCTGGCGGAATACTTCGGTTAAGCGGACACTCGGGATTACTCCGGCGGCCAGCATATCACTGAAGGGCTGGCCCGGCCCCACCGGAGGCAGCTGATCGGCATCTCCCACCATGATCAAGCGGGTATCGGGGGTAATAGCCTGCAGGAGATGGTAGAACAACCGCAGGTCCACCATGGAGACCTCATCCAAAATCACCGCGTCGGCCTTGAGGGGATTATCTGCATTGCGGCGAAAGTGCAAACTGCCGCCGCTATCGCCATCATAACCAAACTCCAGAAGGCGGTGGATAGTCTGGGCTTTCCTGCCGGTGGCCTCTGCCAGCCGCTTGGCAGCCCGGCCGGTAGGAGAAGCCAACAGGGTTTTCCAGCCCCAAGCATCAAACATTTCCAGGATCAGGCGGACGATGGTGGTCTTGCCTGTTCCAGGGCCCCCAGTAATGATCAAGAGGGGCTTCTCACAAGCTTGGAGCACAGCTTCTCGCTGCTGCCTGGCCAGCTTGATCCCGACCTTGTTTTCAATCTCGGTTAGCACCGGAAGCAGGTCCAGCTGGAGGGTGTCTTGGGCAGCGGCCATCTGAGCCCAATCCCGTAAGCGCTGGGCAACCTCCTGTTCAACAGCCTGCATAAATGGTAAGTATACTACCTCTTCTCCTCCCAGCAGCTCCATAGTGACGGTGCCGCTGTCGGCCAGGACCTTAAGCTCCCCCTGGATGAGCTCAGCTGGTAATTCCAGAATCTTTTCAGCCTCCTTAACCAGCTCGGCGACGGGCAAGAAAACATGCCCTGCCTCTATGGCCTGCTCCAGAGTATACTTGAGGCCGGCGCGAATCCGCTTGGGAGATTCCGGATCAATTCCCAGGTTGCCGGCAATCCGATCCGCGATGCGAAAACCAATGCCGGACACTTCATCAGCTAGACGGTAAGGATTTTCCTTTAAGACAGCGATGGCATCCTGACGGTACCGGCGGTAGATCCGGTTGGCATAGGCAGTGCTGATTCCCTGTCCCTGGAGGAAAACCATCACATTCTGAATCTCCTCCTGCTCTGCCAGGCCCTTCTGAATGGCTTGGGCCTTCACAGGACCGATCCCATCAACTTCCAAAAGCCGCTCAGGATGCTTTTGGATGATTTCTAGAGTCTCAAGGCCAAAGGCGGCTACCAATTTATCGGCAATGGCAGGCCCTACACCTTTGATCAGGCCCGAAGCCAAGTAGTTCTTAATTCCCTCGATGGTAGCCGGCATGATGGGCTCTGCTTCTTCAACCTGAAACTGCCGACCGTATTGGGGATGGGTTGTCCACTCCCCCCGCAGCCTAAAGCTCTCCCCAGGGTGGATAGATACGAACCTGCCGACAGCGGTGATGGGCTGCTTCTTCCCCTTCACCGCAAACCGGACAACTGTATAGAGATTTTCCTCATTGCGGAAGGTGATGCGCTCAACCGTCCCCTCCAAAGTCTCCAATTCCAACACACTACTCCCCCCGGATTTAGCAACTACCAGGATTGTTTCCGTATCGGCCTCATTAAGTCCTCCCTTTGGCTCCGGAGGCTGCACCTAGTCAGACCCACATCTCCGTCAATCCGGTATATCCCCCACCAAACCGGCAGCGATTGCCCATAGGGCGATCTGGGTTCTATCTTCCACCTTGATTTTCTTATATATATTGGTCACATGGTTTTTTACCGTATGCGGACTGATAAACAGCTGTTCAGCAATCTCCGCATTGGTCATACCGGTGGCGATCAGTGCCAAGACCTCTTTTTCCCGAGGGGTAAGCCCGGCGGGAAACCCGTGTCTGCTTTCTTTTTCCGACATAGGCTTACCATGTTCACCGGTTTGTACGTAATTACGCGGCTTCCCCATACGTAGTCCCCCGCCCCTCTTGCCACTTACTCCATCCTATTCAGAGGCATAGGGATTGGTTCCCTGACGGACCACCAGCTGATCCCCTATTGCTGTGGCAGCGGCCGCTGCTGTACCTGCCGGTAGTTCCAAGACAGCAAAGACCTTTTTTCTCATGCTGGGTCCCCGGCGATTAGGTGGCATCCTGTCTATAATATGCACTACTCTGTACTGCCGGTCCAGGTAAAGGGCATCGAACTCAAACTTCATTCCGTAGCTGTGGATGGCCCAGCAGGGATAAAGGAGGAGCCCTTCCCCCTCTTTAAGGCCTGAGCGGCCCAAAAGGCCCTTGGCCCGGGTCCAAAAGGAAGCGGCTTCCTGCACCCGATCGCCCAAAACAACGCCACGGGTTTCATTGAGCACCGTTAACAGCTTAGCCATTCCGTTCCTCCTTGCGCATATTGTACCATGCTTCAGCGAATTTTACAAACATCTGTTCGCTGGATATCAGGCTGGAGACATCAGCTCCTATCTTGCTGCCGCCGCAGCAGCATCAGGAAGAACCGACAGCGAAATAACTAGAACAAAAATAAAGGTTGAATGGAAGGTATCTTCAAACTCAGCTTGAAGTTGTGACAGGTAACCGAGTCAGCATAGAAGCTTTGCATTCTCCTTTTCAAACCAGTCTTTAATTCTGAAAGCGAGGGGCAGACATGGATCCTTTAGGCGGTCAAAGACCTCTAAGAGAAGGCCTCAGAGAATCACTTGTGGATGTACTCAGCTATAGGAATAATAAGCCATTCAGTGACTTGGAGATAGCCCTTGGAACAGTGAGTTTCTTCCTGTGGCTGTTAGAGGGCATCTCCAAGAATGAGTACGAGGGTGTAGAGTACTTTGAGGCAGCAAACTATACAGCCAGAGCAACGGCGACGAGATTTGCCGACTCCCTCTACCATCCAGAAGTGTTGGAGGCTATCAGGGTACATATCCCAACCTTCAACCCCCACCGTGAAGTCGAACTAGCTTTAGTAAAGCTGTTTCCCGGCAACCCTGATTGGGAAGAATGGGAGTATTGCTTAACACGCTCACTGATTCTCATCACCCGGGAACTGGCGTACAAATACCTCGGTGTATTTGGGCCTACGCTATCAGACTATCTCGGAAATGCACCTATTGGAGACATACTAGATGAAGTCAAACTGATGCTGACAGAGCAATTAGGCGCTCGTTATGCCGACTACTTCATACCCGATGCCTAAATAGGCCCGGCAGCGGCAAACTAATGGTTTGTTGACTGCCCCTCTACAAATCCGGCAGTCCCGGCATGGCAACCGCCGAAAGGTTAACATCAATCATTGGGATGCCGGCATCCAGCTTCACCTGTAGGCCTCCGGGCGGGTCGGTGATAAAGACCGCACTTGCCGGCAGGTCCTTAATTTGCTTAACCACTACTCTATATATACCCGCCGGGATACCCTTGATCTGATAGTTCCCGGCACTGTCCACCTGGGTATCCCAGGTATCGGTACCGGCTATTCCCACCACGATACCCTGGGGAGCTGCCGGCTGTCCAGTTAGGTCATAATAGGCAACGTTTCCGGCAATGCTGGAAAGCCCGGCACCTCCCCCGCCCGAGGAACAGCCGGAGGCAGCAGCTGTCAGCACCATTAGGATTAGCCACCAGTGCCAAGGCCGCCGGGCCTTTTTCCTATCCTGTTTTTTCACCGACACTGCCCCCTTTCCCATTTAGCGGAGAATTGCCAGCCTTCCCTGGGCTTTGACAGTTTTGCCCCCACCCACCGGCCGCGCGGTTACCTGGTAGAAGTACAAGCCGTTGGCTGCAGTCCGGCCGCGGCCGTTACGACCATCCCACAGGAAGTAATGGCGCCCTGCAGGTTTGGTTCCTGCCGGAAGAACCCTGACCAGCCTCCCTGTCACATCGTAGATCCGGGCTTCCACCACCGCGGGCTGGTTGATGGTATACCCCAGCTTCAAAGGACCGCTCATATTCCAGGGGTTTGGATAGGGCAAAACACCCTGAAGGGACAGATTCCCTCCTTTAGAAACGGCTTGAATCTGGAGATGCTTAACCTCTCCCGGCGCCAGGGAGAATGAAATGCTGCCGAAGGAGGGCAAGAGCATTTCAGTTCCAGTACCCCGGGCACTGTTTTCCCCAGGCTCTGTTAGGGTTAGCTTCCAGGCCCCAGCATCCCAGTTGCCCACCCAGCTCAAGGTGACCTCCCCGGCATCGGAGGCAGCGGTGTTATTTTCAATGAAAATATCCCAGATCAGCGGTTCAGCCAGGGAGCGGTAATCCGCTGCCAGGGCTGTACCGGACAAAGCGGCAGCTGTTACGTTGTCCTGTCCCCGCCCAGCCTGTGCCTTTACAAACCCGTCACCGGCCCTAATTCCCCCCAGCCACAGAATCGGCCCTTCTGCAGGAGGCGGTTTTTCCAAATCGTATGACGGATCAAAACCCGGCTTGGCCCCCGGCGCTACCCCTAAATAGTTGTAGCGATCCTGGCTCTCACCGCAAGCAGCAGATAACTGCAGGCTCCAGCTGACCCCAGGGCTTGTTCCACGGCCCATATCAATGCCCGCCGCTCCATACCCGCTGGAACCCTTTGCTCCCCACGGCCGTGCTCCGACCGGTGAAATAACAGAGCTCCCAATACCCTTAGCCGCACTCAAGAAGCCGTCATCTGCCGTGACAGCCTCAGGAGGGATTATGACCTGGAGCGGACGGCGGGCCAGGATCCAATAACCTGACCAGGGCTCTAAGGTGTTGGCAGGGATATATCCCCCTTCCCGGTAAGTCCAAAGGCTCCGGGACAGCCAGCCTTCCTTGACCGCTTCCTCCCAGGAAAGGGAACGCCCCTGATCGGCTGCAAACTTTACCTTCTCCCACTGGACAGGCTGCAAAAAGGGACAGCCGATCTGATTCCACCCCGGCTCCAGGGGAAACTGAAAACCCTTGCTGGGATCATAGGCCTTGCCGGTAACCGTTACCCTCTGGGGGATGTCGGGTTTCCACCAATAGCCCCGGTAGGGAGTCACCCGTTCCAGGCCTTGGCTGCTGTAAGTATAGCCGGGGGTGCCGTCTTCCAGGGAACCCCAGCGGGCCAGGGATGGACCAAAAATAACCGTTGGGTCATCATCAAAGGGCATCATGGGTACCGACACCATCTGGAGTCCTTGGGTGAATTGGTTGGACACGGTGATGTTATACAGAGGATCATATTCAATGACCGCGGTCACCCGACCGAAGACCGCCCCTGAAACGGTGTAGGCAATGGCTGTAATATCGTTATCGCCGAGCTTTAGGAGCACCGGCTCCAGGGTTTGAAACTCCCCTAGTTCCAGCGCCGTGGGATATGACTTACCGTTAACCGCAATCTCAACCTTTCCCACCTCATCGGCAAACGCCGCCCGGACAGTTCCCCGGATTACCTGGGAGGCGCTGTTGGTCGGGGTTACAACTTTTAAGTCTATCACCGGCTCGTAGAAGACAGTCCTAGTTTCCACTGCTTTGTTGCCGGCACCATCATAGGCGCTCACTTCTAAGATATTGGGGCCTTCCCTGAGCCTTGGAATCACAGCCTGCCAGTCTTCCCCGTCTAGGTCCGCTCTTACGTTTTCTCCTAGATCCCTTGCCCTGACCAAGACCATGCCCCCAACCAGGTTCTGATCCTGGACCCTGCCCTCTACACGGATAGAGTTATCGTGGAGCCTGTAATCCTGGCTGGGAAAGTCGATGTTTAGGGCCGGAGGAATGGTGTCGATAATCAACCTGGTCCGGGCGGTGTTGCTGAGCAGCCCCTTGATTTCAATATCCTCAGCTGTCATCTCGATCTGATATTCCCCATTGGCCAGCACCTCCCCGTTTTGAAGGCTCCCGTTCCAGCTCCAGGTATGCTGACCATCCCGCAGGAGCACCCCTTCCCGCCACTCCTGGCTCCACAGCACCTCACCCTTAGGCCCCATGAGTCCGTGGATGTCCCTAACCTGGGCATAGAGAGCCTTGACTGTCTCGGATAGACTGTAGGTAACAGCCAGCAGCGGTTTTGTCTGGTCTTCCCCGGCTGTCGGTGAAAAAGGGGGAAGGTTATTAATACTGACCACCGGCGCGGAAATATCATCGGCTGTGCCGCTGATGGGTTTTTGGGCAAAGGGAAGGTAATTAACCAGCCCAAGATAGGAGCGATCCCGCCGGTCCATGATATACGCTTCGATAACGGCAGGATTTACTGTATCCCACCAGTTGTGACTGGCATTAACATCACCGGCGTTATCCTCATTCCAGATATACCAAAAGACCTGCCCTGGCTGGGCTGTTATTTCCGGGTCATAGAAAAAGTTATTGTAGCTAATGCGGTCAGGTTTTCCCTCAATGAGATAAACAGCGTAATCATTGGGCTGGCGGATGCTGAAGTCGTTGTATTCGATGACATCCCCCCGGCCTCCGTCGATGACAATTCCAAAGGTGTTGCTCTTAACGGCATTGTGGGTCACGGCAGCTCCCTGAGATAGGAATGAGTAGATACCCCATGAGTTGCTGATGATAGAGTTCTTGGTGACGGTCCCCTGGGAGGTGTCTAGATAAATGCCGTAGTCGTTGCCGCTGGTAACATTCCTTTCTAGAAGGAAATTATCGGTCCGCTCCAGATGAATGCCGCTGAAATTGGCGCTGAAGCGGCTGTTCTTCACAATGGGGCTTCCTCCTGAGACGTATATACCCCGCTGAGCAAACTCTACTTCGGCATATTCCATGATCACTTTGCCGCCCCAATAGCCGTCAACCCAGATCCCGCCCCAATCTCCAATGCCTCCTTCTTCGAATAAGCCAAAATAGACAGGTTTATCCTGGGTTCCTTCTACTTTCAAAGTACCCAACACCCTGAGTACCCCCCGGTTAGTATATGGATGGGAGGTATGGTAGCGGCGAAACCGCACCTCAGTACCGGAAGCAATAGTCAAGGTAGCCCCAGGGGCAACAACGATGTCTCCACTGACTATGTAGGGACTCTTTTCCGGCACCCACCGAACATTGCCGCTGATCTTACCGGAAACTGTGGTGGCTGCCAGGACCGACGGAGATAGAGAAATCTGCAGGCAAAGCAACACGACAATCAAGAGCATTCCTAGGTGAACCGGGGCAGACTTTTTCCATGTGCTCAGCAAGTTTTTCATCATAGTTTCCACCAAGCTTCGCTCATCACAACCGTTGATCACAGACCCTTGAAGGCCTCTATCAGTTGAATCACCGCCGGCCCTAACAGGACGATAAACAAACTGGGAAAGATAAAGAACACCAAAGGAAACAGCATCTTGATGGGAGCCTTCATTGCCGCTTCCTCTGCCCGCTGGCGGCGGGAGCGGCGCATCTGCTGGGCCTGGACCCGAAGCACATTACCGATGCTTACCCCCAGCTGATCAGCCTGGACGATGGCGGTCACAAAACCGGAAAGCTCCTTAACCTCAGTCCTGTTTCCCAGATCCCTTAAGGCATCACGCCTGGGCTTTCCCATCCGGATCTCCTGAAGAACCCGCTGAAATTCCTCCGCCAAGGGCCCCGACTCCTTGGCAGTCACCCTGGCCAAGGCAGCATCGAAACCCAGGCCGGCTTCAACACTGACCGTAAGTAAATCTAAAAAAGAGGGCAGGCTTTTTTGGATGGCCCCTTGGCGGTTTTGAATCCGTCCTTTAAGCCAAAAATCCGGGATAAGCAGTCCAAAGCCGAAGCCGATCAGAGTAAACAGCGGTTGGCCGGCAGCCTTGGCCAAAAGGGAGCCTGTGGAAGTGCCAGCTATGATGACAACCAGGTAAAGGGCCAAGAACTGACCGGTCTCAAGCCCTCCCGGATTACCTGCCAACGTCAACTTGCGCCGCAGGGAATTGCGCCACCCGACCGGAGTAATCCTGATTATCCAGCGGCTCATCTCCGAAAGGAGCGGCTTAATCACCCGCTGCAGGAAGGGCTCCTCCGGCACTTGAGGCACTGAAGCCTCTTCTCCAAAAACCCTGCTGAGGCGCTCTTCCACCCGCTTCTTGGGCTCATAAATAGCCAAAGCCGCGAGATAAGCTGCTAGTGTTACACTTAAGGCAACTCCCGCCATCAAGAGAGCCAACATCTTTCCATCCCCTTACTCAAACATCGATCTTGATGATCTTCTGTATGGCCGCAACTCCCGCAAGCTGACCTAGAACCCCGATGGCCAGCATCACTCGGCCGATGGGGTGTGTGAGAAGCACATTTAAGTAGCTGGGATTGAGCACTCCAATAAAGGCGCCGATGGCTATAGGCAGCAGGGAGATGATCACACCAGAGATGCGGCCCTGGGCGGTGAGGGTCTTAATTTCCCCTTGGATCCTGACCCGCTCCCGGATGGTTTCTGCGATGGTATCCAGGATCTCGGCCAAGTTGCCCCCCACCTGTCTTTGAATAAGGACAGCTGTCACCATTAGGTCTAGATCCTCATTACCAGCCCGGCGGCCCATGGTAGTTAAGGCCGCTTCCACTGGGATCCCTAGGCTCATTTCCTGGAGAGCCCGCCGAAACTCCCGAGAGATAGGCGGTTCCATTTCCCGGGCCACCATCTCTAGGGACTGCAGAAAGCTGTGACCGGCCCGCAGGGAATTGGCCATCAGCACCAAGGAATCGGCGATCTGCCCACTGAGGGCTGCCATGGATGCCCTTTCCTTTCGGAGAAGATAAAGCTGCGGCAGGATCAGACCTATTAGGAGAAAGAGCAGTGTTTGCAGGAGATTACCCCGGCTAACGATAATGCCAAAAAGACCGCCAACCAGTCCCGTAAAGCCGTTAAACGCCAGAAACTCCCCTGCCTTTAGGGGGATGCCGGCCCGGTGGAGCCGAAGCTCCAGCTGTCCTCCGGAATCTAAAGCCATCAGTCTGCCCCAGCGTCCCTGCCATCTCTGCCAGAAACCTGCCGGTTCTTTTTCCTCCTGAAAGCCTGGAGCTCCACCGGCCGCAAGGGGGCTGTAGGCAGCCCGATCAAGGCGCCTTTGAATTCGGACTTCATCTAGCCTTAAGGAGAGAAATCCATAAGCCAGACCGGTTACCCCCACAAACGCAACTACTACCCAAAACATCGACCTGCCCCCTAAAAGCCGCCGAAAAGTTCAGGACTCAGCCAGATACCGGCGGCCTCAAACCGCTCCATGAACTTGGGCCTGATGCCGGTAGGATAGAACCTGCCCTGAATCTTGCCGTTTTCATTTACACCCTGCTGCTCAAAGGTGAAAATGTCCTGCAGGGTAATTACATCACCTTCCATCCCCTGCACCTCAGTGATCTGGACGATTTTCCTGCTGCCGTCCCGCAGGCGGCTGGTCTGGACGATTAAGTCAATGGCCGACGCGATTTGTTCTCTGATGGCCCTTACCGGTAGTTCCATGCCTGCCATCAGCACCATGGTCTCTAAACGGGACAGCATGTCCCTGGGTGTGTTAGCATGGCCGGTTGTCAAGGAGCCGTCATGGCCGGTGTTCATGGCCTGGAGCATATCCAAGGCTTCTCCCCCCCGGACCTCTCCCACCACGATCCGGTCAGGCCTCATCCGCAGGGCATTCCGCACCAGGTCCCGGATGGTGATAGCCCCTTTCCCCTCAATGTTTGGGGGCCTGCTTTCCAATGACACCACATGGTCCTGCTGAAGCTGCAGCTCGGCAGCATCTTCAATGGTTACGATCCGCTCATCCTGGGGAATAAAGGATGACAAGACATTGAGCAGTGTTGTCTTGCCCGAACCGGTTCCCCCAGATACCACGATGTTCAGCCTTACCCGCACACAGGCTTCTAGAAACTCGGCAATTTCAGGAGTTAAGGTGCCAAACTCTATTAGGTCCTCTGCAGTAAAGGGGTCTGCGGCGAATTTGCGAATGGTCAGCACCGGCCCATTTAGGCTTAGGGGTGGGATAATAGCATTCACCCGGGAGCCGTCGGGCAAGCGGGCATCCACCATGGGCATGCTTTCATCGATCCGGCGTCCCAAGGGAGCTACGATCTTCTCCACAATATGCATCACATGGTCATCATCCCGGAAGGCAACATCGGTTATCTCCAGCCGCCCTTCCCGTTCCACATACACCTGTTTAGGGCCGTTAACCATCACCTCTGATATGGTGGGGTCATTGAGAAGGGGTGTAATGGGCCCAAAGCCCATCACTTCATCGATGATATCCCCCGTAATCCGCTGTCTTTCTGCCCCGGAAAGATGGGGAGCTTCCTCCTCTATGATCCCTTCAACCAGCTCTGCCAGCTTTCGCTCCAGTTCCTGTTTCTTGGCTCCATCATCGGTTCCGGTGAGAAGTGCCGGATCCACCGCTCCCACCAGCTCTTCGTGGATCTTGCTTTTCAGCTTGACAAAGGGATCGGCCTTTCGAACCAACTTGGGCCGGGGCGAAGATACCGCAAGTTTAGCCTGGGACTGTCCCCCAGGGCTGCTTGCCTCTTGTTTGTGCTTTTTCTCTAGTCTCCTAAGGAGCGACATGACGGGAATTCACCTCTTCCAGTGCAGGGTCCGACTATGCTCTAAGGCGGTGGAGGATTTTTCCGAAAAAGCCTGGATTGGCCCCTCCCATCCCAGCGGCCGCTGCTAGATCCTCACCGCCGGCTATTGTTTGGGCCAGTTCCCGGATCCCCTGACTGATGGGAGCCTTTGGACTAGATAAGACAAAGGGAAGCCCCGTATTGGCTGCCTGGACAGCCAGCCGGCCGTCGCTGGGAATCCTGGCACAGATGGAGATTCCCAGTTTCTCCTCCAAGAAATCTGCTTTAATCCCGATATCCTCTGCATCCCGGTTGACGACCAACTTGGTCTTATCCACCGGGTATTCTAGGACCCCCTGCATGACATCTAAACACAGTCGCACATTTTTCACAGTGGGGATATCTAAAGTTGAGATGATGGCAATCTCATCGGATTCATCCAGGGCTGCCAGTACCGGTTCTTGAAAATTTTGGGCGGTATCGATGATGATAAAATCCGCCAAGGGCCGCAGGCTTTCTATTAGCTGCTTTATGTGAGCTCCACTTACCAGCTCTGCTTCCTCCGGCCTAACCGGTGGAGCCAGCACTCTGAGATTCTGAGAGTACTGGTGCAAACATCCCCGCACCTCCTCAGAACCCCACTCGCCCCTCTCCACCAAATCGATAATGGTCCGGCGGGGCTCAAAGTCCAGCAGTACCGGCACATCGCCAAACTGGAGATCCAGATCGACGATAATCACTGCCCTTTGCAGCTCATGGCTGATCAGGGCCGCCAGGTTAGTGGCAATGGTAGTCTTGCCAACCCCGCCTTTGGCACTGAAAACTGTAATGACCTTTCCCTGATGTTCCGGCAAAGGCGGACCTGGAGCTGCCTGCAGCCACCGCCTTGATTCCCGTTCATAGGCATTGTGGAGAGTATTCACCAGTTCATCGGCGCCAAAGGGCTTGGTCAAATAGTCCCGGGCCCCGGCGGCCATGGCCTGCCGCAAATACTCTTGTTCTCCCTGGACCGACATCATTACAATTACGCTCCGGGGGATCTCGGTGGAAATCACTTCCGTTGCGGTAATGCCGTCTACCGGCTTCATGTTGATGTCCATCAAGATCACATCGGGCTGAAGCAGCCGGGCTTGGTTGACGGCCTCTTCACCATCGGCTGCTTCCCCAACTACCTCAATATCCTGATGAAAGGAAAGCAATCGCCTAAGGCTCTCCCGGGTGGGGGTAGAATCATCGGCAACTAGGACCCGTAATCGTCGACCCACAGGTGCTGACCTCCCCTCTCCAGATCCTCAGGACGCCAAAGTTCCAATTTGTCCGCGGGCTCATTCCCTTTGAGAATATGGGGTGTAACGAAAAACACCAGCTCAGTCTCGCTCACCTGGACCTGCTCACTTCTAAAGAGCTTACCGATGATGGGTAAATCGCCCAGCAAGGGTACCTTGTGCACTTGTTCCGACTCGACATTTTCCAAGAGCCCGCCGATGATAAAGGTTGTACCGTCTTCGATATATACCACAGTCTCCGTGCGGCGGGTTTTCATAGCCGGCAGTGTCAAGGCATCGATCCGGATGCCGTTGGTCCAATCTAAGGTAGAGACCTCCGGCTTCAGGGTCACTTCAACCGCGCCATCGTCCAGTACAACTGGGAGGATCTCAAGTTTAACCCCGTACACTTTCCAAAGAATCTGCAGCTCTCCATCCTTAGGTACCGTTACCGGGATCTCTCCTCCAGAGAGGAAGGAAGCCTCTTTGCCGCTGAGGGTGAGCAAGCTCGGAGCTGCTAGAAGGCGGGCTTTGCCTGCATCAACCAGGGCCTCTAACTGGGCTCCAATAGGAAGGAGTCTTTCAATTGGTTCCCGGATCATCAACTCTCCAAAAAGGGCTTTGTCGGGGATCAGGACTCCCCTCTCAAGGGATCCCCAGGAAAGTCCCAGCTGTTCCAGGTCGCTGCGGCTGGCCTCGAGAACCCTCACCTCGATCAAGACCTGGTAAGGAGCTTCCACCCGCAGGAGGTTCAGGACTTCTTTGCCAAAGGCACCGGCAATCCGCAGTGCCCGGTCCAACTCCTTTTGATCTGAGACTTTGCCTTCCAGAAGGACCTTTTCACCCACCAGACTTACTCTGACATTGGGCAGATCCAACACAGCCGCGATAATCTCACTCAAAGACGGCTCCGCAGCAGCAGGTTCAGGAATAACCTTGAGGCGGCCTACCACCTGGTCACAAAAGATCTCCGCGATGGCCTTAGCCCCTTGGGCTTCTTCATCGCTTGTGACAATCCCATCCAGCACCACTGCTCCCTCAATTACCTTAACAGCAACATTGGGCAGGCCGATGGCCTGCTGGATTCTATCTGCAAGGTCTCTTTCGGCAGCGTCCTTTTCGGGCACCGAAGGTACCCCAGCCGCCTCTTTACCTTCTGCCCCGAGACCAGATTCTACTTCTAACGCACTTGATGCCCCACTTACAGCAGGGCTATAGTCCATGGGGCTGCCGCCCATTTCTCCAGACGCTTCTTCGGAAGATTCAAAGGCCTTTGACAGTCCCTTGGCGGACTCCAGAATCTCTGACTGCCCTTGACGGCCTTCCGATCCCGGCGCATCGCTTCCCAGCGGGGCTAAGGTAGAGACTCTAGCTGCACCGTCTAACCCTTCCTCTTCGGGGCTTTCAACCTGAATCAGTGCAACCAAGGGTACTCCAAAGGTATGGGCCAACCGCTCTGCCCTGAGCTTTCGAAATTCATTTGGCACCTTTCCCTCGATGACTATGAAGCCGTTGAGTTCATATACCGCAAGGTTTTCTTCACCCAAAGCGGCGGCCATCTCCGGCACCAATTTGCTCAACTCCAGCGCCACCTGGGGCTCCGGCTGCCCAGCAGTCTCGCCTCCACCAGCCCCAATCTCGGTATCTACATCCTCATTGAGTACCAGTAAATCCACAGCCTCTAAACCCAAGGCCCCGGCGGCTGTCACAGCCCGGCGCCTTGCCAGTTCCGAAGAAACCTCACCCTCCAAGAGCACTGTGCGGCCCACCAACGTGATCTGGATATTGGAGTCCTCGAGATAGTCAACCAGCCATTCCTTTTCTTTGGTGAAGTCTTTCTGTGGCTGACCTTCTACCTGAAGAAGATCAATGACCCGAACTGGGTAAAGCCCGGCAATAGCCCTGATCCGCTCCCGGGCATATTCTGATTCCACAGTACCTTCTAGGATGACAGCATCCCGGATCACCCGGACCGAAACCCTGGGATCTCCCACTTCTTCCTTGAGCTCACTTGCCCAATAGTGGACATCCAGGGCCGGGTTCACCTCTTTCTCCCCACAATCCCCATCGCCAACGGATCCAGTCTCAGCACCCTCCGCAGATGCCGAAGAATCCTCTCCTTCACCAATTCCTCCAGCGCTAAAGTCTCCATGAAAGGACGGCTCCGGCGTCTCAACTTCGACTAGATCGATAACCGGTCGCCCAAAGGCCTTAGCAACGGCGAATGCCCGCTCCTTTAGGGAAGGATCGGGGACAGTCCCCTCCAGCAGCAAGGTCTCGCCTGCGATTACCTTAACTTCAACGGTGGGAATACCGATATATCCGGCGATTTCTTCCGCTGCCCTATCCAAGGAAACTTCCTGGGCAGAGATTTCCAGGAAGTTCAGGACTGGAACAGCAAAGGTAGAAGCCAGCATTTCTGCCCGCTGGCGTTCCGCAAGTGACGACACTTCCCCCTCCAGGACAATGCAGCCATTGACAGCTCTAACCCCTATGCTTGGTCTTTGGATAACCCCGGCAACAGCCTCCGCCAGTTCTATCTCCCCCGGTGCATCCTTAACCTGCAGCAGGTCGATAACTTCGCCGTAAGCACTTGCTGCCTTCAAAGCCCGTTCTCGCTGGCTTTCGTTTTCAATGGAGCCATCTAAAATGACTTTGCCGTTGAGGATATTGATCTTCACCCCCGGGAGCCCCAGCTGCTTCCTGAGCTCTGCCACCAATGCATCGGGATTGGGAACTACCCGCACCCGGTAGTATGCAACCCCCGCCTCCTCCCAGATCTGTAGAGAAGTGGTTCCCACGCTTATGCCGTTTACCAGCACCTGCTCAGGGTTGACAATCACCACATCAGCAATGCTTGGATCGGTTACCGCTACACGCTTAGGTCTAAAAACAGGAAGCAGCAGAGACTCACCCCGAGGTATGGTGAGTAACTCCCCGTCAGGGGAGAGGGAGAATTCCTGTGATTTGGCTGTGCCTGGGAAATGCATTAAGATAAGAATAATGACAAGTACGAGAACCGGACATCTCCTGCTTCTAGTGCTCACCACGGCGATCTCCTTTTCCCTAATTCATTTTGACCGATACAGTACTCCGGTCTGTACCCCGAATGACTTCAACCTGGTAGTCTGGCGCTGGCTCCACAGGCACCGGCTGCGGAGGTCTAGCAGCCGTCTTCTGAACCGCCGGTTTCTGAACCACCGGCTTAACTGCCGCCTGGGATGGAGCGGTCCCAGCCAATTGAGTGCTGGTGGTGGGGTTTACCCACTCCCTGTCGGCGGCATTTTCCGGTCTTAGGGCCAGCCTCAGGACGCCGGTCTCTTCTGCCAAAGTGATTCTTTGGGCTTCCGCCAAGGAAACCGCTAGAGTAACAGTGGTAGTCACCTTGGGTTCCTTGTCCACCCGCTCCTCCATATCCTGGGCAATGGCCAGGACTTCAACATTCTGAAGCACTGTACTGGTGACAGCTGATTCGCCGTCGACACCGTCCATAGTAGCTAAGACATCCACTCTGTCCCCAGGCTTGATGAAACCGGCTACCCCAACAACTTCATTGACAGCAACAGAAACTGCCCGCTTACCGCTGGGAATAACAAAGGAAAGGGAGGGCCTTACCCCTGCAGGAAGCAAGCGGCTGTTTAGGACCTGCTCCCCCCGGACAATGGGAGTCTTAGTGATTCGCCCGATAACCTCATTGGGAGCTTTCGCCGCATCGGGATGCAGGGCTGTTTCGGCAACCTGGGCCAGGCGGAGCATGTTGGCGGTAACCACTGTCCCCGAGGGGATGTCGGTACTTGCAACTACCACTCCCATTTCCCTAACCTCCTGGACCTCGCCAGTACCCTCTATGGAACGAATGAGTGTATATGTCAAGATAGCTGCCAGTAACCCTAAGGCGGCAGCTATGAGCAGCAGTTTCCGCTTTCTCACCCCTAGCCCCTCCTAATCCCCCAATGGGGAGCTGATCATCCAACAAGTTTATATCCCCTCAGCCCATAATCCCCGGCCTCACCTAGTTCACCGGGCACTACAATCCGCAGGAACCTACCGATAACGGAGCTGCTGCCGTTGTTCCCATTACCGCCTTCCCTTAGTGTTCCTTCTAGGAAAAAGGCGGCAAACCCGACTACCTCTACATTATCCCGGCCGTTGGCCTTGTCAAAGCCTCGAATCACCGGAACGATGACTATCCGGCTGCATCCCGCCACATAATTATCCCATGTACACTTGGGATAGTGCTGGCACTGATCCAGCCTATACTTCACGCCTTCGGCGGTGGGGCCGGCCATGTTGCCCGGCTCTGTTTCCACCCAGTCACCCACGGCCAGCCGCTCCTGATGACCGTATTTGATCTTCTCTTCATAATTAGAAGCCCCCCGCCGTCCCAAGGCCAGGGCACCGAAGTTGCCCCGGAAATGGCCCGGTACCGTGTGAGGGCCGTATTTGAGGATATACTGTTCACCGTAAACAAAATCTTGTTCAACAACCCCGAAGGGAACTACTCCTATGTAAGCAGCGATGGTACCCACCTGGGCGGTGGCAGAAGCATGGAGCCTCTTCTGGTCAAAGCCAAATACCCGGGCGAAGTAAAGATCCACATCCCGGTAGGCAGTCACCTTGATCTCAGAATCGCCGTTTCGCACTGAGACACTGACTTTATCCCGTGGTGCTCCGTTGTTAGCTGCATACTGTTTGGCAATTTCCATTGCCGTAGTGGGACTATAGGGCAAATTCTGCACCCCGGCTAAAGCAGCAGCATCAACCGCATTGACCAGCACCAGGCGGTTGACATAAAGCAAGGCTACGTCAACAACCAAGGCTGAAAACCCCAAGAGTATGACCAGAAAGAATGCTGTCATCACCAGAACAGCACCGGAATCATCGCCGCCAGAGAGAAACTTTCTTTTCCACCGCCTAATTAGCAAAGGGTGCACCCCCTCTTCACCCGGCACGGCTCCATGTTGGAAGCAGCCTATTCTATCCGCATGACGGTCCTGCCCGTTACTGGGAAAGGATTGGGCAAGATCTGTGAAATAAAGGGAACTACCAAGTGGACATCGTGGGATACCGCTACTTCAATGGGTTCGCCGGTAAGGCGCTGCCACTTGGCCGGTGATACGTCAATGGTCAGTTGGTCGGCGGGGATGGAAGCAGCGGCCGCCCGTACCCGACTGGTGATATCTTTGTCTTCGCCCCCTAAAGCTCCAAGGCGCGCCCCCTCCCTTGAAGCATGGAGCACAGTCAGATACGCATGACCGATGCGTCCCATCTCCACCATTCCCAGCAGCAGCGTCAGCAAAACTGTGAGGACAAGGGCCAGCTCCACCAGGGCCTGGCCCCTGTCATTCCGCCCCCCGAATCTGTATGCCATTTCAAACCCGCCAGTATGATATAGGTAGAGAGTGTGATGTTTGAAAGCCTATCGGCATTTCTCAGCCGCAACCAGTCCTCTTATTCCATAGCGCCGGTAAGCTCGTTATTCACGCGTCCCAGAATGCCGTCAAGCCCCTCACCCAAACTAGTCAGAGCAATGATAGCTGCTACAGCCACCAGAGCCAAAATCAACCCATACTCCACCATGCCCTGACCCTTTTCGTCCTTAAACAAATGGTTCTTGAGATAAAACCGCGCCATTGATAGCATCGATAACATTTTTCTTCCTCCTTGTATGTAATTCGACAACCCTCACCTCCTGGAGGCAAACCCTTCTCATAAGTAAAAACCCGTTGGCGGGCGGCGGCCTACACCAACGGGTACTGTTAAGTACATACTCATATGTCCACCCTAACTGAGAATTGGGTGGCTATCCCGTTCTTCGGCGGCCCGACTATCCTAGCAGTCCCGCGGCACTAGGAACTGCCTTAGATTCGTAGCTTTGCGTCCCCATCTTTCGAAGGGTTTGCCTTTATCGGAAGCTGGGTCTATCTTGTTGTCTAGATTTTCCCATATGGGCAACTGGAAAAGAATCCAGCAAAAGCCTTAATTTGCCAGGGTAGGAAGGACTATTTTGGCACTTAAAATTGCTGAAATATCTGTAAACGGGACTTTAGGCCTAATCCCTTAGCCGGGATTGGATACAATGGCGCAGGAAATCTTCAGAAGGCAAAAGGGGGAATTACGTAAAGGCAGGGGGCGGAATTGCCTTTACGCTGGACCTAGTCATCTAACCTGCGGCCGGTAACTCCCCGTTTGAGTGCATAGATCGCAGCTTGGGTGCGGTCAGCAAGCTCCAGCTTGCGCAAGATATTGCTGACATGATTCTTGACGGTTTTCTCGCTGATCACAAGGGTAGCGGCAATCTCCTTATTGCTCTGGCCGCCGACGATACATTCCAGAATTTCCCTTTCTCTACTGGTTAGACGGTCAAGGAGTCCCTGCTCCTGTGGTTCTGTCCTTCGGGACAAACTGCCGATTGCCGAACTAGCGCTACCGTTGCTGTGCCATTCCACTGCAGCTGCAGTCTCCATCCGGGCTTGGGAAAGCCGTCCAAACTCCTCCAATACCTTTTCCAGCAGTGGAGACCGAAGATAAGCATGCCCTTTGTTGACCGTGCGGATAGCCTCCGCGAGGTTAGATGGGTCAACATCCTTCAGCACATAGCCGCTGGCACCTGCCTGCAGCACCTTGAAGACAT
>JAAYGR010000118.1 GCA_012727675.1 Bacillota bacterium | reverse complement strand
GAGAATCTCCCCATACAGCTGGTCATATCGCTCCTGTAGGGGCTGCATTTCTTCCTTCGCTCTAGTCAGTTCCTGAAGATAATGGGCCTCCAGTCCGTCAGCACCCTTTGTGTTCAGCTGATATTTACCTGCCATCTTTTCTGCCCAGACCGCCGCCATATGGCCGGTGCGGTTGTTTCGCTCTCGATTATCTTCCCCAGCAGCTGCTCGAAAATCTCCTTGAGAGGCTTCTCCCTGGAGAGCACCCAGCCTGCCTTCGAGACGGGCTGCTAAATCCCCATCATAGGCCGCAAGTTTTTCTTCGGCAGCTTCCTGGCCCCGCTGGATTTCAGCCTCCAGCCTCCTGTTGGCCTCATCCTCCAGCCTTGCCAGCTTCGATTCAAGCTCTGCCTGGATCTGGGAAATTTCATCAAGGAGCGCTTCTGCCTCTGATTGGGTCAGAGACAGCATGGCAAGTTCAACTTGCCGGTTGAGAATTTCCTGCTTAGCTTTTCTTTGCAGCTTCTCTGCCTCATGGGCAAAGGCCTTTTCTATATCATTCCTTCGCCCCTCGATTTCCTCATCTAGCTGCCTAGCAAGTTCCTCTTGATACTCCATCCGCTCCCTTTTGGCTTCCTCAATCATTTGCTGGGCAGCAGTCAACTGATCTAGACCCACCAGCTTTTCTAGGAAAGGGGACTTAACGCCGTCGACGGCTGCCTGCCGTGCCAATAGGTGGACATAGTCAAGCCAATTTTGCTCATACAGCATCAGTTGCTCCTGAGCAGCCTCAAGCTCCGGATACTTGGGATGGAACCGCATCAAGGTCTCCATATCTACGCTCCCTATAGAGTGTGAAGCAGGCCATTGGGCAGATTGATCCAATCCCAGCCTTTGGCCCAAGATTAGCTCTCCGCTCAAGGTGAGTATCAAGAAGGCTCCTATAATCAAAGTAATAGTAAGTGATAAGGGTTTGCGAATCATATCTGCCTCCCTTCTAATAAGTCACGGATCCAAGAAAATAAAACAGGCGGAAGCGTCCCCGCGCCCCGCCCATCAGAGAAGATCTTTATATGAAGGCCCCTACTGCTGCAAGTCCTTCAAGACTTCATCGGTTAGGTCGATACCACCGTAGAGTACCAAACCGTAGGTATTATCTAAGACAACAGTGATGCCCCTGGCATCTGCCACCTGCTGGATGCTCTCCCGGATTTGGAGCAGCAGCGGAGTAATGAGCTCCTGCTTCTTTTGATCCAATATGGCCTGGTACTTATCTCTTAGGGCCTGAGCCTCTCTCAACTTCTCATCTTCATCTTCAATCTGGAGCTTGGCGATCTCAGCATCCAATTCTTTCTGAAGTCTATCGGTTTCCCTAGCTAAGGGTTCCTGTACTGCGGGCTCCATATACTCCTCAACTAAACGCTGGGAGTGCACATAACCAACAGTGGTCTTCTCCTGTGCCTTACCCATGGAAAGAGAAGCGCCTACGGCAATCAAGACGAGAAGGGCTAGTCCTCCGATGACAGCTGTACGGTTCCTGCCGGCAAAATACTTAGTCACAATGGTTCCTCCTTTTTTCAAGTACCCGACACCCTACTTAACCCATGCAAAGCAACTGGGTGCATGTAAAAACTGAAAAGGTACATGCACCCATTATATCAGCCGCTGGGGACAGCCGCAATGTGAATCAGGCTCTGAATTGCCGCTCCTTGCCATTTTCACCATCGACGGCTGTTCCCCCAAACTACCTCAATGATCTCAAACTAGAAAGCCTGACCAAGGCTGAAGTAAGCCTGGCCGCCTTCCTCACCGATACCGTAATCAAGGCGGAGAACACCGATTGGTGTGTCCAGCCTGACGCCAACGCCGTAACCTGTGTGGAGATCGCTCAGACTCATGCGCTCTGATCTAACCCAAGCACTGCCGGTATCCACGAAGACCACGCCGTGGATGATGTCGGTGATGGGGAAGCGGTATTCTCCATTGATGGTGATTGTCTTTTCACCGATAAAATCGCCGAATTTATAACCTCTAACGGTCTCCGAGCCGCCTACAAAGAACAGCTCCTGATCGGGGGCATCGCCACTGATAAACCCGGTGTGCACCCTAACAGCCAAAGTCTGTCCGTTGCTTCCCACCTGCATATATTTGCTCAGGTCCGCTTGATACTTGGTAAAGTCTTTATCACCGCCGAGGAAGTACCCCCCTAGTTCCGCGGACAGGATATTCTTGATACCTGTTGTCGGGAAGAAGGGATGATCCGTGGTGTTGGTGACGGTCTGCAGACGAAGGGTCCGGAGATTGCCCCGTTCCAAAGTCACGTCCTCACTGGTGGTATTCTCATAGTTCTCAATCTTCAAGCGCAGCGAGGCCTTGGTATACTCAGAGATGGGCTGTCCTAAGGTGATATCACCACCGGTGCGGTGGTAGTCGTACTTCTGCTCAGTACCGTCATCAAGCCACCTAATCCGATCTCTGCTCAACCGGTTGTACACATTGAAGCCCATGAACAAGCCGTTTTCGTTGAGATAGGGCTCGAAGAATCCGACATTATAGTTGTTTCTCTTCTGACCGAACTCCCACCGGATATTGACTTGCTGTCCCCGGCCCAGGAAATTCTGATCAGCTACATCGACATAACCGATAAACCCTTCGGCGCTGGAATAACCGGCTCCGCCGGTGAATACACCTGTTTTCCGTTCAGTTACTGTTACTACCAGATTCACCTTATCGGGATCATCGGTATCTTGCAGATCCCGGGAAACCTCATCGAAATAACCTAGCATTAAGACCCGCCGGAGCCCCTGGTTCAGGACATTCATATCCAAAATATCGCCGGATTTGATCTTAAGCTCCCGGGCAATGACATAATCCTGGGTCTTATTATTTCCCTCGATAATAACATCTGCCACCCGGGTCTCATTGATGATGATTCTCACTTCACCGGCTTCATTGAGCACCACATCATGAACCCGCACAGGTATCCCGTAATCCTCAAAGGATTTTTGCACCAATATCTGGACATCCTGGCGCAGCTCTTCTAAGTTCAGTACCCTTCCCGGCCGGGTAGTCATATATCTTCGCAGCTCGGTAATGGGCAAGACATCATTAACTACCTCTACCTTAGTCACAACTGGATTTTCCACCACGGTAAAGATGACTGCCAATCCTTCGGGGCCCTCTGCAAAGTTGGCCCTCACATCAAAGAAATATCCGGTATTGGCTATGGCCTGCAGATCACTGCGGATCTTGTCCTCATTCACAGGCTCGCCTACCTTGGTCTCGGTGATAGCTTTCTCAACCACAGACCGCTCGACCCGATTATACCCTTCGATGATGATCTCTCCCACCGGCGGGTAATAGCTCTCTTCGCCCTCAGCCAAAGCCGCCCATGACAGCCCCAGCACCAGGCAGAGAGTGATGATTATCACCGCTGTACGCCTTCTCCTTCGCAATCCCTTTGCCCTCCTCACGCAACTTCCGACTGTGTTACCGGCATGACTCCCATTATCATTACTCCCTCGTTATTTCGACCAGCCATCCTGCGAATCCTTCCCAAATACCGGAGCAATTGGTGTTAGGACCGGCGACTTTCTCCTCTCCTTGTAGGAGTCTCCTTTAGTCCGCTTTTCTGCCAGTTCCCCATCCAATCCCACACCCATCAACTTGCCTGCTGCCTAGAAGGAAATTCGCACTTCCAACCCCAGCCTGTACTCACCATCCCCATTCAAACTTGTATTAAGGCGCATCTTGTCGCTGAGCTTATAATCCACATGCCACCGGTTCTCCCAATGGGGATAGACAGTCTGTGTGTAGCTAAGAAAGATGTCGTCTGAGATGTACTTGCCAAGCTCCAGTCCCATCCGGCCGTCATTCAAGCCGGACTCCAGCTTCAGCTCATCAAGCCCCAACGCGGCTTGCAGACGCCGCTCCAGATTCCCCAACACATGGAGCTCCAGCTGTCCGCCCAAGAGCCTCCCCATTTCCCGCTGGATAGCTCTCCCCAAGCCGTCATCCAGCACCATATTAACGGCTGCGGGAATGCCCAGCATACTGAGGAGCTCATCTTGGGAAAAACCTTCCTCGGACCTGAGGGAGGGCTCCATGTTATCGCCGGGTCCCTGGAGAAGCAAGGTCACGGTAGTTCCTTTGACCGCCCCCAAACCCTCCAGGTACACATCGGGAATCAGGCCTTGGTAAGGCCGAAACTCCGCCCATCCCTTGACAACATTAAAGGAGGTACCTAGATAGTTAACTTGACCTCTCTCGACCTCTATCCGCCCCCGGAGATGGGGAGCGTTAGTACTGCCGCCAATGTGAAAACCGCCTGCAGCAATCAAATCCAGCATACCGGCACCCGTCACCCTGAGGCTGCCATCGATCTCTACATCCACTGCCAAGGGCAGCCCAAAGGCCAAGGTTTCCGTCAAAGCTCCTGTCTGGCCCAGCTTACCGACATCGAAGCTCCCCTGCCTCACACTCAGCCGGCCCGATAATAACGGCTGCGGCCATATTCCTGTCAAGGAGATCTCTCCCGCTAGTTTTCCGGCAAAGGGGCCTGAACTGTATACTATCTCAGAGACCTCTCCAGTTAAGTCCAAGACAGGATAATGCAGGTTCGCCAATGAGACAGTACCTGCCGCGGTTACAACTCCCCCGTCGGCGTGTTCTAGAACTAAACTGCTGATCTGAAGCTCTCTATCCCGGAGTGTGACCTGTGCCTTTCCGGAGAAGGCTACAGCTCCCAGCTTCCCCTCAGCAAGATCAAAGGCCCCTTCTCCCTGTAGATCTCCCAACCTCCCGGAAAGGAGTACATTTCCCTGTAAAACGCCTTCAATAGGTTCACGGGCTTCCCAGCCTAAGGCCGCTGCCAATTCACTTGCTTTTCCATCGATCAACTCCAGTTCTACCTCAAAGGAGTTGGTGCTGGGGTCAAAATATCCCCTTTTGATTGTTGCTTCTGCCAAGTTTGTCTCCCACTTACCCTGGGCAACTACCAGCTGGTTTTCTTGAAAGGCCCCATATACATCTGCTCCACCCAAGGGATGATTGTCTAATACGAGGTCCTGCAGGTGAATTTCAATAGTACTTTCCGGCTGGTAACCAAGTTCGCCCCTCACCGCTGCCGCTGCAGTTATTCTTCCAGTTAGGCTGCGCCCTTCCCAGCTCCATGAAAGATGCTGGGCAAGATCCGCCAAGGAACCGGTCTCCCACCTAACGGAGGCTTGATAGGTTCCATCCGGCTTAAGCGAGACTGTACCTAAAACGACTTCTCCTTGCCATGCTGCCTGCCAATCGGCCGTGAATTCGGAGGGGTCTTCTCCTGGATGAAGGTGGATTCTTGCTTCTAGATCTTCCAACACCTGAAATGCTGCAGACGGCAGCTTGAGCTCCCATACTTTGGTTAGTATAGCAACTCCTGCTGGTTTTATACCGCCAAGGGTCAAGTGCAAATCGTAATCCACGTCCGGCCCAACAGTCACTGTTCCCTGACCCGAAATGCTGCTTTCCAGGATACTGCCTTGCAGGGTGGGGAATCGGAGGGTCCCTCCTGCAAAGGTCATCATACCTTCCAACCCGCCCAGGGGGATATCCCCATAGCTAACCTGGGAAACCTGAAACTTGCCTTGCCACCGGGCCTTATCCCTCGGTCCCTTTACTTGCCAACGGCCGTCAATCAGGCCGTTGAGGGAATCTATGTCAAAGGAGAAACCTGGCGCCGAATCTACCAGTTCAAGGTGAGCTGCGGAAAATAACTGGGTAAGTGCCAGCCTTTCCACGGCCAGGGAAAGGTCCAACTGTCCAGTGCCGCCGCCATCGATTTGCCCAGCTAAGCTGAGACGGCCTTTGCCTTTCGTTGTAAGGAGCAGATTGATATGGGTCTCCGTATCGGTGCCTATCCCGAGGGCAACTTCCCCCCGCAGTTCCAGGGGGTGGCCTCCAGAAATGAACTTGAGAGAACTAATCTCAACCTTGCCTCTCTGGGCATCACCTTTTTGAGGGCTGAGGAACATTACCCCTGAGACGTCTTCTAGGGCAAGGGGTCCAATTGTTCCGGTGTCGCTGTAGGTGAGCCTACCGCCATTGATTATGACCTCCACCTGACCCCCACGACTACGCCCTGGACCCTCAACTGGGCCCCCTGCTTTCTCGTCTATACCCGCCGAAGGGGGTAGGAAGGGACCCTGCACCCGAATATCCGGCTGATGGACCTGCACGGTTAGGGAATTTACCTCTCCATCCCGTAGGTACCGCCATGGACTAAATCCTACGATAATCCTGGGAATACGAAAAGATAGGCCCTGTCCAGACCCTTGGCACTCTGGTTCCCCATCCTCCAGCTGACGCCCGCCGGAAGAGCAGACACTGGTTACGTTCTCCAGGAGTAAGCGGTTGAAGGACAGAAAGGATACCTTCCCGATTTGTACCGGCTGATCAAGGATTTGACTGAGGATTTCTTCTGCCCTTTGATGTGTAAGAGCGGTTAAAGGATTGCGGTCTTTTATGCTGTATCCTGTCCAAAGAAAGGTGAGCAGTAGAAAAAGGGCCAGCAGGACTGCTGTAATGACAAGGATTTTGACTGCTCTCTGCCTCAACAGCATCACGGAGTGCCCCCTTTCGCGGCATCCTGTGTAATTCTAGGAAGAAAGCAGCCATCCTTTTGGTTGTTTTTTCCACAAGCTCTGGGTATTCATTTGGGGACTTCGGTAGACACTAAACACCAAAAAACCCCAGGAGTCCAATACCCCTGGGGTGAGGTTGTTAACTGGTCATATTGTCAGCCTAAGAGCCGTCACTCCACTGGGTGCAGTCCCTGCCGAAACCGATGTTCATCGTTTTCTCCTTCTATCTCACCTTCGCCGTCGTCGACAAGTTCTTCAGTTCCATCACCGGCAGCGATGGCAATCTCAAAGGTGGTCTGGCCTTCGATGACATAGCGAGTCGGGAGAGTCACCCGCACAGGTTCTGTCTCATCTTGGCTCCAGCTGACCCCGGTACCGCTTCTGATACTCCCTATCCGGTCGGCTTCATCCTCAGCGGAAGCAGATTCCGCATCCTCTGCCTCCGTTTCTGCAACCGGCTCGCTCTCCTCTGCCGGAGGCAGTACGTAAGTATCATAATATGGGATGTATTCCATGACGATCTCGTGGTTCTTCTCCCGCTTTAGAATTGTCTCCAGCAGTTTTTCGAAACTATCGGCATTGCTGGGGGGTCCTACTGATTCAAAGTCAAGGGGATCCCCTTCCTCTTTGGCATCATCGTGGAAAGGCACCAGTTCTGAATATGGATAACCTAAGCCCCCGCCCCTGACGGTAACGTGGATGGCCCCGGGCTGCGCGGTTTCAGGTATAGGAAGGCGGAGAATTTTCGTTTCCCGCTGCCCCCTGTAGGGCCGGATTACAACCTCCACATCCACCAGATCCCCTGCATGGGCTTCTGACACTGTGGGAGTTGCCTTTTCAATAACCGCTGTCCGCCGCTCCTGTTCCACCTGAGCAGTGATCTCCAGTGAGTCAAGCTTGACCTCCTGAAATTCATTGTTTACCAAAAGCTGCAGTGTTTCCAAGAGTTCCGCCAAAGAAACAGCAGATACGTCCAAGGAGTTGTAGAACATATTATCCCTGACTATTGGCCCGGACAGTCCGTCCCCGGTGATCTTAAAAATGATCCTGGATGTACCGGGTCCGATCCGGTCAATCCCTTGATCCAACCCCTGCAGTGCCGCAGTGGATACTAAAGAAAGCAAAAGTCCCGGTTCATTGGCAATCTCGGCCTGAAGCTCCTTGGTTGTTCCCAAGTTCCGGTCTGTCACTTTGACGAGAAGATCCATTGTGTCCGGCAGCTTGCCTACATATCCGCCTACACCGGCACCCCGATCCTGGGTAACTGTGCCCACGGTTTCCATGGGCGCTCCCAACTTAAAGGGCATAGACAGACTATTTACCGTGGTGTAGATGTAGGCTGTGCCCGCCATGAGGTTAACGCCGCCCCGATTCAAGAAGGGATGGCCAAAACCCACGAATTGATTGCCATCGACATAAGTCACCGTCCCCAAGGAGGTGACCTGAACATCCCCTGTGACAAGCTGGACCGCCAAAGCACTCCCCGGCTCCAGTCTGACATTTTCAACAGCAAGAGCTCCTGCACTTCCCGCTGCCGCCACTGTTTCTATGCCAAAGGCCTGGAGAGAATCCGCCAGCTCCTTCCGGGCCCTGGGACCCATTCCGCCCACCAAAAGCGGTGCGGCCGCTGGAGTTATGGAAAGCCGTCCACCATCGTACGAAACCAAATCTTGAGCATTATTCCCCCAGGCAATGTGGATCTCTTCCACGGGGTAATCTCCCACAAGCCGCCTTTCTCCACCGCCGTCGGCCCAGGTCCATCGACCTACCGGCGGCTGCCAAGCTGTTTGTTTTTTATCATAGTCCATTATTTCCAGCATAGGCTCAATGGGAGTCACCAACCCCAGGCGATGGTCGGTAAGGCTGAATGTATAGCTGATGGCACCCAGAAGCTTACCGTCGATATAGACCGGGCTTCCGCTCATCCCCGAAGCTATGCCGCCCATGCGTTCTATCACATCGCCACTGACCTGGACTAAAATCAGCTGGCTGACATTCTGTTCTCCATGGAGCACACCCAGCACTTCTACGTGAAATTCTTCAATGGCCGTACCTTTGGCCACCGTCTTTCCAATGCCCTTCATGCCAGGACGCAGTTCTTCCAGGGCGAAGGGTACCACCGGTTGACCGCTGCTTTGCTCTCTAGACGCTGCAGCGGCAAACCCCTGTTTCCCACTGAAGGTAAAAAGCACAAGCAGCGCCAAGGCAAGCACTAGTGCACAATCCCTACTCGATCTTTTCAAGAACAAAACCTCGCCTTCTGCACGTACAAACTGATCCCAGCATATTTCCAGTTCCCAAATTTGCCGATTGGGACACCGCTATTCCGTCTCCGCCCAAACCAGCAAGGCATTGCTTACCGGCCTCGGCCTTCCATCTGACGGTGCATTAAGCACTATTCCCCGGACCACCATGGTTGAGGAACCGCCGCCATCGAGATTCATGGCATCAACAGCGCCCAACTCCTGCATCAGCTCTGCCAGTTCTTCTAGAGTCATGCCGATGCTGATGTTACTTTGCCGTCCGTTGACAGTGGCCAGAAGCAGCTCCCCGGCGGCTGTAACGCCCAAAGCAGTGCGGGGTGCCCTACCCTGGGTAATATCCGCCTGGAATCTTTCCTCTTGGCCGGTGACAGCAATTTGACCATTCCTTAAGAGACGGGGACCTCCACCGATGGCGTGGACAACACCTTCCTGGAGCCAATCGGGGATCAGCTTCCAGTCAGCTTCTATATAATCTCCAATTTCCAGGTTTCGTAACCATTGGCCTGCATTTCCATGGCCAGATAATACATATCCGTTTTCGGGAATTGTACTATTGCCCTGCCCCAGACCGATTACCCGGTTTCCTTCTACTATTACTTCCCAACCGTAACTATTAGTCCCGGTGGTTGGGCTGCTATCTGGAGTATACACAATCAGTTCATCGGCATAGCGGACCCGGTTAACTCCGTCGATTGGCCGCACATCCTCCACCGGCGTGCCGCGTTCCCCGGCCTCGGCGATCCACCTTACTTCACCGCTCATGGTGACATTGTCTATGCGCACAGTCCCATCGGCCCAAAGACCGGCAGCAGTTCGGTTAAAATACGGCGGGCTGATGAGCTTCCCGTCAATCACCACCAGTCCCAAGGGACGGCCATTGGCGGCAAAGTAAACACCGTTAACTCCGGCGATGGCACCATATTCGGCAGCCAGTTCATGAACCATTTTTCTCCCTTGGTCTGCTACCACTGGGCCTACTCTGAGTCCCGGCTGATGGAGATCCACCCGCATGTAATTGACAAACAGCGGTCCTTGGAGAGTATCCTTCCGCCAGTGTCCGTAGGCCAGTCCTGGAACTATGAATGTCTCAAAACCCTGTCGAAACTCCTTCTCGGCCTCAATCAGCAGTCTCCTGCCTCCCCTGACCCGAAAGGCCAGAGGCTCCGGTATCTTGTAACGAAGGGATAGAATTACCCGAAGGCCTTCTGCTTCATCTTCTAGAGGACCTATGGTGACCCGGTATAACACAGAATCGTCAACTTCGACATCGCCATAAAAACTCCCGCCATCCACCCCAGGCAGCTCCACGATAATTTTATTGTCTGCCTCGCTATATATCATGTTATAGGAGACGGGCTTATCCAACTGCAGATCCAAAATGATCTTATCATCGGTGGTATAGTATTGACATTCCTCCAAGAGGATATGGGCCTCTAGGGATGCTGCTTCACCGCCGGCACTCCCCCAGGCTGCTGGACAGATATGTAGAAGCAAAAAGGCTAGCAGAAGCCCTCCTGCCGCTCTCCGTATCATGGAAAGGAATCGCCTGTCATTTACAAGTACCCAGTGATTCACTCCACCGCCTCCTTTAGGTCTCTATGAAAGTTCCTTATTTGTATGGATAAATCCTGCTGAAAACCGGATAGGTTCTCGGATCCTTGGCCCGCTTGGGAAACAAAAACAGGATGGGAAAGACTCCCATCCCACCCCACAAAAAATCAGGAGCCCTTTAGGCTCCCGAACCTGATTTCTTGGACTTTCCTTTTTCATCCAGCGACTGAACCAGCTGCTCATATAGGGTTCTAGCCAGACCCATTTCGCCGGATTCAGCCATTACCTTTGCCAGCTCTTCATCGAGCATACCCTGAAACAGCTCTTCAGCCTGGCTCCTCTTCAGCACCCCATCATCCCGGGGCACCGTACGCTGCATAGCGGAAACCATCTGCTGAAGAAAGATAGCTTCCAGTTCTTGGGATGCCTGCCAGAGTTGCTGCTTTTGCTTCTCAAGATTCCCTGCTTCGTCAAGGGCCCCCTGCCCAGCTAGGCTGGCTTTCCGCTGCACTGTTTCTATACGGGTATCCAGCCTCTTTGCTGCAGCAGCTTCTAGGGCTCCCTGCAGCTCTTGGGCAAAGGTTCCGGTAGCTGCCTGGGATCCGCTTTCCTCTCCCGCAGGGGGCTTTCTAGAGTCTAACCGATTGGTAGGCGGCAGATGATTGATCTTCATCGAACTGTTGGGTCCTGACGTTTCAAGGGACCCAGCTGCCTCCTTCCTATTAAGAGCCTGCTAAATGATCTCCAACTCTCCATACAAAGCTCCTGCTTCTTTTATGGCCTGCAGGATGGCAATAATATCCCGAGGAGTTGCCCCTACAGCGTTTAGAACATTTACCAGATCTCCTATAGTCGCAGTACCGGGCAGCACCATCAGCTGGCCGCCTTCTTCTTCCACTTCCAAGGTGCGGGTCCTAGTCACAACAGTCTCTCCATTTGAGAAGGGAGGCGGCTGCGATACCGTCGACTCTTCACTGATCTTCACCCGCAGGTTGCCGTGGGCAACGGCCACCGTCGCTACCCGCACCGCTTGACCAATTACCACAGTACCTGTCCGCTCATTGATTACCACCCGTCCCGCAGTATCTGGAGCAACTTCTATTTCCTCTACCTCCGCCAAGAAGCCGATGACATTCTGCCGATAAGCGGAAGGTATGTTAAGGGTGACGGTACTGCTGTCTAGCGCCCAAGCGGTACCGGGACCAAAGCGGTTGTTGATCTCCTCCGCTGTGCGGGAAGCCGTGGTAAAATCACCGCTGTGGAGAACCAAATTCAGCTTGCCGTCATAGATGGGAAGTGCTTCTCCCCAGATTTCCCGCTCCACAATAGCGATCCCCGGACCCCTGGCGATGGTAGGATGGTTGGTCTGACTCTGACCACCCCTGCTTCTGACATTAAAGCCGCCTATAGACAGCGGTCCTTGGGCCACTGCATATACTTGATTATCTGCCCCCCGGAGAGGTGTTTGAAGCAAGAATCCCCCCTGGAGGCTCTTGGCATCGCCAATTGATGAGACAGTGACATCCAATGTGTCACCGATCCGGGCGAAGGGAGGCAGGTTGGCAGTTACCATCACCGCTGCCACATTCCTGCTCCTGAGATCAGCAGGATCAATATCTACTCCAAATCTAGTGAGCATATTGGTGACCATCCGGATGGCCACCCCCCGGGTGTCACCGGTACCATCCAAACCCACCACTAAGCCCAAACCTGTAAGCTGGTTTTCCCGGACTCCGTCAAAGCGGGCTATATCCTTCAGTCTCACCGTAGGCTGCCCAAAGGGCGCCGGCTCCCGAAGGGGTTCAACCACAACCACAGGTTCCTGCGGTTCTATATCCGCATCCAGCCCATCAGCCGATGCTCCTGCCGATAAACAGGCAACCAAGCTGACCAGGGCCAGCAAGAAAACCAATTTCGCCAAACGAACTCGATGTTTCATTATCCTTTTCCCACCTTCCCTGTATCCGGCGGCAGGTTGTTAGAAAATCCAGTTGAGAATCTGAGTCAGTATCCCCGGTTTGTCTTGAGCACCCAAAATGCCTGAGCCTTGATAGGAAATAGTAGCATCGGCGATATAAGTAGATAGAACTGTATTATCCGGTGCGATGTCCTGGGGCCGAACAACGCCCCGCACGATGATCTCCTGAGTTTCCCTATTGACGATTAGGCTCTGCTGTCCTTCAATAACGAGATTGCCGTTGGGCAGGACTTCCACCACCCGGCTTGTCATCCTGGCGGAAAGGCTCCCACCCTGCTGATTCCTCCCGCCGACGGTGCGGCCGTCTCTGCCTCCTGCCTTAGCAAGGGGGATGAAATCCAAGATGCCCAAGCCCGGTCCAAATTCCGTCGATGCATCTTTGCCGGTGGAGATCTCTGTAGACTGACTGGCTTGGGTTCTTTCTACGATGATGATGGTCACCAAATCCCCAACATTCCGGGCCTTGGTATCTGAAAAGATGGAGTCTTGCCCATCCTGCCAAAGGGAGGCAGCTTGGACATCAATTCCCACTGACAAAAGCAGCACCACAGTAGCTGCCCAGCAAAAGAGCCGGCTCCAGCTTCTGCCTTTCAATCTATCCATCAGCCTGTCGGCCCTCCTTTCCTCAAGTCGACACGAGGCCAACATATCCTGCTGAAAGCGCAAATGGACCAATCGTCAGCACGAATTAATTGCCGAGATTCAGGTCCAGACGCACAACACCTTTAGCCACAACCCGGGCTGTAACTATCTTCCGGGAATCGACGTTTTCTACCCGGATTACATCTCCTAATTTTCCACTCTGTCTGGCTCTTCCCAGTGCCTCAACCCTTATTGCCCCCGACACAACTTCAATGACAACCGGTTCCCCTGCCCTAACCAGAATAAGGCTTGTCCCATTGTCTATCGCAGACTCTAGAGGCTCACCCTGGATACCTTGAACGCTTTGGTCCTGGGTTGGAAGACCGACTTCCACCCCGGGCCTTCCGGGCCTTGGAGCTGCCGCTTGCGATGGCTGAAGCTGAACCCGAACTTGTATAGTTCTATACCAGTGGTCATCAACGTAAACCCTTACACCCACCTGATAGCTGCCGACCCCCGGCGGCACCGAATCAAGGCGCAGTTCCAACTGTCCAGATGGCACAACCAGGGGCAGTCCACCGGCAGTCTGCAGTCCAATCTCGAGACTGCCGCCCAGGTTTTCCTGCAGGTGCTGCCGCACTGTGTCAATTACCATGTCTTCAGTGACAGTCTGGGTGGCAGCGGTTACCAGCACTTCTCCTCCCGCAGGAGGGATAATGGCAACTGTGCTGGGGTGAATACCCGTCTGCCGGAGGCGTACCTCGACAGTTCCCGCATTGAGCTTCCGGGATTTACCGGGGAGGGGAGCTCGTCCCACATATACCTTGGCTAGGTCCCGCTCGGGCTTCTCAGCGGCATCTTCAAGGTGATACTCAATCTGGGCTATATCACCCAGGAGTATATCGGCTCCTTGGACCTCGGCACTAGGCAGCAAAGTGATGGTCGCCCAGGGCAGTGCTGCTGCGAATAGTGAATAGGAAGACCCGCTTCCCACAATAAGCAGCATTACAAGTAACACCACCGCTCGTCCCTTTGGCCAAAAAGCCACAAGACCCTTAGTGCCGTGTTCTGCTATCTGGCCCACTTCCTCCCCTCCTAGCCTCGACCTCAATCGTTAATCCTCATCAGTTTATTAACGCCGCAAGTTGTTTGCCGTGTGGAGCATGTCATCAGAGGCCTGAATAGCTTTGGAATTAGTCTCATAGGCCCTCTGGGCTACAATCATGTTCACCATTTCTTCAACTACCTGCACGTTGGACATCTCCACATAG
>JAAYGR010000014.1 GCA_012727675.1 Bacillota bacterium | reverse complement strand
CGTCATCTTCGGTGAGAGTGATATCTAAGACTTCTAAAGGAAACGGCATATAAGCAGCCTACGGGTTATGCTAAGGTATAGGGGCAGAGCTATCTATAGCTTATGCCCCTATAGCCTTGAATAGATGGCATAACTAGATCTTGCTTCCGTAGGAAATATGCTGGTAATCCTTTGTGCTGGAAGGGGTAGTTTGAGAGTGGCATACGCACTAGAGATGCGGGGAATAACCAAGAGTTATTTCGGAAACACCGTTCTCAAAGGCGTGGATATAGCCGTAAAGCCGGGAGAAATCCATGCCTTAGTAGGGGAGAACGGTGCAGGGAAATCGACCCTGATGAATATCCTGTTTGGTATGCCCGTGATCCATGACACAGGAGGCTTCGAAGGTGAAATTCTGGTCGACGGCCAGGCGGTTAACATCGAGTCTCCGTTGGATGCCATGAATCTCGGGATCGGGATGGTACACCAGGAGTTCATGCTGCTGCCTGGGTTTACCGTCACAGAGAATATAAAACTCAACCGGGAACTGGGTCGTCCCAATATAGTAAGCAGAGTCCTGGGCAAGAAGTTTGAGCTCTTGGATATGGAGCAAATGGCGAAGGACTCCAGGCAGGCTTTGGATAAGCTTGGGGTTGATATCGACGAACTGCTGCCGGTAGCAGGATTGCCGGTTGGCTATATGCAGTTTGTAGAAATCGCTCGGGAAATCGATAAGAGCGGGATGAAAATTCTAGTTTTCGATGAGCCGACAGCTGTGCTGACTGAGGCCGAAGCAGATCTGTTCCTCAAGGCGGTAAAGCGGTTGGCTGAAAACGGACTAGCCATCCTGTTTATCTCCCATAGACTTGATGAGGTAGTGGGAGTAGCCCATGACGTTACCGTGCTGCGGGATGGTGAGGTAGTGGGACATCTACCTGGTCAAGAAGCTAGAGTCGACAAAATTGCTGAGCTGATGGTAGGCAGGAAGGTCGAGCGTCCGGCTCTGCCTCCTAGGGACCGGGACCCCAGTGATGATGACCTTATCCTCGAGATTAGAGACTTATCGGTAGATATGCCCGGGGAACGGTTGGCTGGATTGGATCTGAAGGTTCGCCGGGGTGAGATTCTCGGTATTGGCGGTCTGGCCGGTCACGGCAAAGTGGGACTTGCCAACGGTATTATGGGTCTTTATCCTTCTAGCGGTACGGTTCTTAAAGATGGTGAGGAACTGCCGCTTAACAGTCCCAAGGAAGCTTTAAGGCGGGGGCTCGCCTTTGTGTCTGAGGATCGTCGAGGTGTTGGTCTATTACTGGATGAGTCCATTGAGAATAACATTGCTTTTACCAGTGCTCAGATTCAAAATCGCTTCCTGAGACAGCGTTTGTCTTGGCAGGCTTTGCAGGTAAGGGACAATGAAGCGATTCGACAGTATGCACTTGAGACCATTAAAGAATTGGATATCCGCTGCCAGGGTCCGGAACAACCGGTGCGAAGACTTAGCGGAGGCAACCAGCAGAAAGTATGCCTGGCTCGAGCCCTGGCTCTTTCGCCTGAGGTTCTCTTTGCTTCGGAACCTACCCGCGGTATTGACGTGGGAGCCAAGAGCCTTGTCCTAGACTTACTGGTAAGGTTTAACCGCGAGCTTGGTATGACGGTAATCATCACCTCCAGTGAACTTGCGGAACTGCGAATGATCTGTGACCGGATTGCTATTGTCTATCAAGGCCGTCTGGTTGGTATTCTGAGCCCGGATGCTTCCGATGTGGAATACGGCCTGATGATGGCAGGTAAGAAACGGGCGGAGGTGAGCTAGCATGTTGGAAAAACTCCAAGATATTAAAGGACGGCTCGGGGTTCCCCGGCTGATTATCATCGGATTTGTTTTGCTGCTGTTTGTCGCTGCTTATGTAACTGGTATGTCCATCGGTCCCCTGGTCAGTGCTTCGCTGGTCAGGATCGGAATGAATGGAATATTGGTTTTGGCCATGGTGCCCACCATTGCCGCGGGGGTAGGACTCAACTTTGGTTTATCTGTAGGTATCCTCTGCGGTCTAGTAGGTGCCCTTCTGAGTATGGAAGTTGGATTCCAGGGCTTCAGCGGGTTTTTCGTGGCGATACTGTTTAGTCTACCCTTAGCCGTGTTGGCTGGGTGGGCCTATGCTGCGCTCCTGAACAAAGTGAAGGGCCAGGAAATGATGGTAGGGACCTATGTGGGCTTTTCGACGGTTGCCGTAATGTGTATTTTCTGGTTGTTGGCTCCCTTCAAGAACCCGGAAATGATTTGGGCCTATGGGGGTCAGGGTCTACGGTACACCCTGACTTTGGATAACTACTTCGGTAAAGTGCTGAATAACTTCCTGCTGGTCTCCATCGGCCAATGGGAGTTCCCCTTGGGGCTCTTGGGGTTCTTCGGCCTACTGTGCCTCTTGGTGCACCTGTTTTTCAGAACTAAAGTGGGTATGGCAGTCAAGGCGGCAGGTGCCAATCCTCGATTTGCCGAAGCATCTGGGATTGATCCAGAAAGAACTCGAACTGTCGGAGTCATTTTGTCAACGGTGCTAGGTGCCATCGGGATTGTAGTCTATGCCCAGAGCTATGGTTTCCTTCAGCTCTATATGGCACCGCAGATGATGGGATTCCCGGCGGTGGCTGCAATTCTAATTGGTGGGGCAAGTCTAAGGGATGCCCGAATTCCCCATGTGTTGTTGGGAACAGCCCTCTTTCAGACCCTGCTGACCATTGCACTGCCGGTTACGAGTCGGGTGATTGAGGGAGACATCTCAGAAGTAGCCCGCCTGATCATTAGTAATGGGATGATTCTATATGCCCTGACCAGGCGAGACGGGAGGGAAGTTGCGTGAAAACCCAAAGTGCTGCATTACCTAGGCAAAGGGGTATGGATGTCTCCTT
>JAAYGR010000117.1 GCA_012727675.1 Bacillota bacterium | reverse complement strand
CCTTGGTAGACTGACGCTCATGGTCTAGGGGGCTTAGAACTCGAAGCAGAGAATTGCGGCTGGAGTATCCTTAATTGTACCACAAATGGGACCCACTAACTGAGGAGGTGTTACAGCGCTAAAGAGGAATGAGGAAATAATTGACATTACAAGAAAATGGGTGTATAGTGAAATTAACGTTAACGTTAATGTTGACGGAGGTTGCTATGAGTCGAGTCACATTACGAGATATTGCTGAAAGAGCAAGTGTATCTATAAATACAGTATCCCGAGCCCTAAATGATAAATCCGGGGTTTCTGAGGAAACCAGGAAACGGATCGTGGAGATAGCCGATGAGCTGGGATACATGCAGAACCTGGTAGCCAAGGGACTGGTCACCCAAAGCACTAACGTGATCGGAGTTGTTGTTTCCGATAACGTTAACCCTTACTTCTCTGAAGTAATCCAGGGGATATCGTTGGTTACCCAGGCTAGAGGATTGACTCAGCTGCTGGTAAATACATGGTATTCCCGCAGTGCTGAACGGGAGGCAGTTAATCTGCTGGTTCAGCATCGTGTTGACGGCTTGATTCTTTTCCCCATCGACTGGAGCCAGGTGGATGATTATCTGCGCTATAGAATTCCTATGGTTTGCGTTGGAGCGATACCGCCATGTTCAGAGGAAAAGCCCATGGATATGGTGGCGCCGGATGACTTTGGCGGCACCACTGAGGCAGTGGAATACCTAGTTCGATCGGGGAGGAAGAGAATAGCCTACTGCGGTCCCGGTGAGGAGTCCATCTCAGGAGTCCACAGATTGCATGGGTATGAAAGGGCTATGAAGGCCGCAGGGCTAGAGCCGATCTTCATCCGTATGGAAGCCATCACCTTTGACGCATACAGATTCGGTCTCACATCTAGTGATTTCAAAGATATTGATGCTGTCTTTGCCTTCAATGATATGATCGCTATCGGTCTCTTAAGGGCCTTTGGAGAGCGGGGTATAGCTGTTCCGGAAGATATCGCCCTTGTCGGTTATGATGATATCCAGCTTGCCCGCTATCTGACACCGGCCCTGACAACGGTGCGAATTCCTAAGGAAGAGTTGGGTAGGGAGGCAGCTTCTTTGCTTATTCAGCGGATGGGAGGGGACTTCTCTCAGCCATCGGTTACGCGGCTGCTTCCGACAGAGTTGATCGTCAGGGAAACTACATAAGAAAGTCCGAGGTATGTTTATAAGTCGGTGTCAGTTGGAGTACTACCTGGGCTTTTGGCGCTGGGGGAGGTGATGCCGAGAGAGAGTGAACGTTCACGTTAATTTTAGGAGAACCGAGGTAGAAGGACAGGGGATCAAATCCATCAACAAAAAGGAGGCGCACAAATGCGCAATCGCAGGCTGATGCTTTTGATGGCAGTTGCGTTGGTCTTCTTGCTGGCGGGCAGTGCCTTTGCCAAGGTCAAGTTGACCTTCTGGAATGGATTCACTGGACCAGACCGACCCGTTGTCGAAGCTCTCGTAGCTCAGTTTAATGAAGAGAATCCCGATATCGAAATTGAAATGGACATCATGCCTTGGGACACCTTCATGCAGAAGCTTCTGCCTTCCTATATCGTGGGCCAGGGCCCTGATATCGCGGGTCTCGGTGCAGAACTGCTTCCAAGACTGGTGGATGCCGGTGTGCTGGCTCCCATTGATGATGTATTCACCGAAACCAATTTGACCAGAGAAATGCTTGCACCTTTTGCTGTAGATGCTGCGACATATAAAGGCCACCTGTACGGCACTCCCATGAGCAACTATGCCCTCCTCATGTACTACAATATCGACCACTTCACTGCAGCTGGCCTTGCTCCTGAAGCTCCGACCAACTGGGATGAGTGGCTGGAGGCTGCTATCAAACTCTCCAATCCGCCTCAGCAGTATGGTTTTGTGATGCCTACTAAGCAGGCTCCCGCGGTTTGGCACCTGCTTATGTGGTCCAACGGCGGCGGAATCCTGGGCGACAATGGAGAAGTGCTCATCGACTCTGCAGAAAGCAAAGAAGCAGTCAAGTTCTGGGCTGATGCAGTGCTAAAGCATGAGATTTCTCCTATCGGCCTCACCGGCCCCGAGACAGACAAAGTGTTCCAGACAGGGAAGGCTTCTATGCACATAGTAGGTCCCTGGATGACAACAGGCTTTACTGAAGCAGGGCTCAACTACGATGTTGCTCCTATCCCAGAGGGTCCCGTGACCCGGGCAACCGTTGGTGGGGTTACATCAATGGCAATCAGCAAACAGGCTGGAGAGGATCCTGTGAAGCGGCAGGCCGTATACCGCTTCCTGGAGTTCTGGAACAGTGAGGAAGCCCAGATTAAATGGGCCCTTGGAGCCAACTTCCCACCGAACCGGATAGATATCGCTGACAACCCCGAGATTCTGGCCCATCCTTGGGTGCCTAAGTTTACCGCTGGATTGGCCTATGCCCGGGGTCACCTGGTGGGAACTCCCCATGCCAGCGAGATCGAAAGCGATATTTACGATACCGCTATCGAGTACATCCTGCTTGGCAGAAAGAGTGTCGATGATGCTCTGAATGAAGCCGGGCAGAAACTCCGTGACTTGCTGAAGTAAACCAGGAATAGGATTAGCAAAGGGGCGGTTTCTCCGCCCCTTCGGCGGCTCTTCTAAATTGGAGGTATGCGGGGTGTTTATTGGGAAAATCAGGCGGAAAAGGCAGCCTATAGCGCGGTATAACCAGCAGATTGCCTATCTTTTTCTTTTTCCTAGCCTGGCAGTCTTTATAGTATTCATCATCTACCCAATCGGTTTCTCCCTCTGGAGTACCTTTACCAACTGGAATCTGATTCAGTCTGCGAAATATGTCGGGTGGGCCAACTATATCCGCCTTTGCAATGATGAGCGGTTTTGGAATGCTGTTTACAATACCATCGTTTACACCATTGGAGTTGTGCCTGTGGGCACTGCGCTGTCCCTGCTGCTGGCTGTGGCGCTGAATCAGAACATCAAAGGCACGAAGTTTTTCCGGACAGTCATATTTCTACCTGTAGTAGCTTCCACTGCGATTATTGCCATCGTTTGGACGTTCTTGTTTGACCCGCAGATCGGTCTATTTGGCTATTATCTATCCAAAATCGGGATAACCATGGGTGCTTGGCTGCGGGAGCCCGACCGGGCAATGCTTGCCATTATCATTGTAAGCATCTGGAAAAACGTTGGTTTCAACATGGTGATCTTTCTTGCTGGCCTGCAGGGCATTCCTTATTCCCTTTACGAAGCTGCCAGGGTAGATGGAGCCAATCGGCTGCAGATGTTTCGCTATATAACTCTGCCTCAGCTGAGGCCAACTACTGTCTTCGTAGTGGTCATGTCAGTCTTGAGCTCCTTCCAAGTCTTTGACCAGATCTACGTTATGACCAGAGGCGGTCCCCTGTACAGAACAGAGACCTTGGTTCAATATATATACCACCATGGATTTACGACATTTCAAATGTCCTATGGAGCCACAGTCGCCATGTTCCTGTTGGTGGTAATTCTAGCTCTGACCATACTGCAGCTGCGGTTGTTTGACCGCCCCGTGGATTAGAAGGGAGTGTACGTGGTAGTGCAGGACAGTAATCGTGTCGAGAGAATAGCACTCTTTACAGTGCTTGTCATAGTTTCCATTTTTATGCTGTTTCCCTTCGTCTGGATGCTCTGTACTTCCTTGAAGCCGGAGGCCGATGTGGTTACATGGCCGCCTCGCCTCTTTCCCCGGCGGATTACCTTCGAAGCATACAAGACTATCTGGCACCAGATCCCCTTCCTGCGGTTCTTTCTTAATACCATCGTCTTTGCAGGCGGTGTGACCCTGAGCTCACTGATCTTTGACTCATTTTCGGCCTACGCCTTTGCCCGCCTGGATTTCCCGGGGAAAAATGCATTGTTTACCCTGATTCTTATCACCCTTATGGTGCCCTTTCATGTAGTCATGATCCCGGTCTTCAGCCTGCTTCACAAGCTGGACTGGATCAATACCTATGCCGGACTCATGATCCCGAGGGCCTCGAGTGCCTTTGGCATCTTCTTCTTAAGGCAGTTCTTTAGAGGTATTCCCAGGGAACTTGAAGATGCGGCTTTTGTCGATGGAGCCAACGTATGGTGGATTTACTCTAAGATCATACTGCCTCTGTCTAAGCCTGCCCTGGCGACCCTGGCGGTCTTTCATTTCATGTTTAACTGGAATGACTTTCTCTGGCCGCTGATCGTGACAACATCTGTAAACATGCGGACGCTCCCCACTGGACTTGCCTTGTTTATGGGTAAGCACGTGGTGGAATACGCGATTTTAATGGCTGGAGTAGTGCTGGCTCTGCTGCCGGTGACAATTGCTTATCTCAGTGCTCAGCAGCATTTCGTCCGGGGGATTGCCCTTACCGGGCTGAAGGGATAGCAGTAGAATACAACACTTGCCCAACGCTGTATTAACGCATCAACGGGCTCTTGAGAAGGAGGCTGCATGAAATGCAAAAAGATATCCCAGCTGGTGGCAGAATTCTTCCCTTTGCTGGCAGCGGAGAAAAAGATGAATGGGTTCATGTTTGCTTAGCCTCTCCCTTTGGCCGAGCCCAGGTTTTGGATAAGCAGCATGTTCAAATCTGGGCCAAAGACTTTCATAACAACCGCAGCGGTATGTTATCCCGCGCTCGCCTCCGTAGGGAAAATTCACGGGTGGAGGTCGGTTTATCCCAGGTGGAAAAAGGCGCTGCCTTGGTCTTGTATGGGGGCAGCGGCGGCTGGGAGCGGGCATTGGAGTTAATTGTCATCGATGGCAGGGCCATGGTAGGAGCGGTGAGGGGCGGACGGGATGACCGCTGGGAACTAGCTCAAGCGGCTGTAGATAATTCGGCGAAAAGGTTGGTTATTGAACGAAACGGGGACCTGTTCGCCTGTTACGTGGAGGAGCAGCTCATCTGGCGGGGCGGTCTTCCCTTTGACCTTCCCCCTGCCCGGATCCTGCTTCGGGCAGTTGGGAAAGTAGATGTCTTGACCCCGGAGTACAGCGCGGTGTTTGGACCGGTTTTGGCGTGGGGGGTTATGGATGAGACTACCCTGTCGGGGCGGCTGGTTGATGATGACGGCAAGCTCCTTGCCGGGAGTGTACATATCGCGGGAGATCCATTTGCTGCTGCCAAGACCGATGAGAAGGGGCAGTTTACTGTATCCTTTACCTCTGCTGGTGATGATGTTCTGGTATGCGGGGCAGTGGGAAGGGGCTGGAAAGCAGTATCCACTGCGGAGCTCCAGGGCGGCGGGGCGTTTCCCGATATTGTGATCCCAAAGGAAGATCAGCCTAGGCCTGAGTATCCCCGGCCGGATTTCGACCGGTCCGATGGCTGGTGGCAGAACCTCAACGGCACCTGGTGGTTCGCCTTAGATCCAGAGGATAGGGGTCTGGCTGAGAACTGGGTGGAAAATGAGGAGCCCTTTGAGCACGTGATCCGGGTTCCTTTCCCGTGGACTTCCCTCTTGGCATGCGGCGAAGAGGCCGCTGCAGGTCCGGATCACTATACCGGCATCTGGGGAGGGTATACCGGCACTGCCTGGTACCGCCGGAAGGTAGTAATTGACCCAGGCTTTCCCAAAGGCCAAATCGGAGTCTTAAAATTTGGCGCGGTGAATTTAACAGCAGAAGTATATTGGGACGGTAAGCTGGTTGGGAAGAACGAGGGAGGATATGCTCCCTTTGAATGTGAGCTGGGTGAGCTTGAGGCAGGCTCACAGCACACCTTGGTGGTACGGGTTGCCTTTCCCAAGGAGTTTAATCCCATTGATTTTTCCATCGGTAAGCAAGGATGGTGGTTCTCCCATGCGCCGGGGATTTGGCAGACAGTCATGCTGGAGGCCCGGTGGCCGGAGAGCCATATCGAAGAACTCCATGTCCTTCCAGAGGTGCATTTTGCATCAAAGACAGCTCTTG
>JAAYGR010000013.1 GCA_012727675.1 Bacillota bacterium | reverse complement strand
AGTGCTATGCCTTAAAGTATACATCAGGGGTCGGGATTATACAAGGGAGATAACAGGTTTTGCCAGGGGAACTTGGAATTTTAATACAAAGTTAATCAATTCTCCTGCGGCTGATGGGCCTTGGGTGAAAGCGACCATTTCCGGGTAATAGGATCTTGGACAACCTTGGGTGGATTTGACTTCTTTAGATGGTGCAGCAGTGCTTGAATACTGTTGTAGGGATTTTTTGCCCGCTGGGGGATGCCGGTGCTCTTAAATCTTTCCACTATTTCCCTGGTGGAAAGGGGATAGGGACTCTTTTCCAGAATTTCAATGATGGCACTGCTGATACGCTTACGGCCGGCAGCAGGCCCAGGTGTTCCCAGGATCTTGTCCAGCTGCTCTTCCCGTTTTTTAAGGACCTCTAGCTCCTGCTGAAGGCGGCCGATTTCTTCTTTTAGCATCAGCCGTGCTTTTTGCAGGATGTCTTCCGATGTATCCACAGGATGGGCTCCTTTCATTTAGGTTAGATTTATGACATTCTATGCCAAAGACGGCTCAAAGGTGCTTCTTTCCTGATGGTGTGCGGCCTCCAGTAAAGCTGCTGCGCATAGGCGGCTAGAGGCATGGCAGACTAAGTACGAAGGAGGTTTGGGCCCCATGTTTAGGACTGAAAAGATTGCCGATGGAGTACAGCTCCACATTTTGCCCACATCTAAGTTCAAGACAGTAACCAGCAAAATCTATGTACAAACCGCCTTAGGGGCTGCAACCGGCTTGACGGCACTGCTGCCCATGGTGATGGCCAGGGGAAGCGAAGAATACCCGACCATGCAGGAGGTCGCTGCTCAGCTGGCAGACCTTTACGGAGCCCGGTTTGGGTGTGATGTTGCCAAGATCGGGGAGCGGCAGTGCATGGAGTTTTACTATGAACTGCCTGCCGGTGCCTATGTGGAGGAGCCGGAATTGGTTGACCGAGGGATGGCCACTTTCGCTGAACTCATCTTGCGTCCCAAGGTGGATGGCGACGGATTTGATCCCCTGTATGTAGAACAGGAAAAGCTCAATCTCAAGAACCTGATCAGGGGTCTGATAGATGACAAGCGGAGCTATGCTCTCCAGCGGTTTTACCAGAATATGTTTGCCGGCGAACCATTTGCTGTGTATAAATACGGGACTGTCGAGGAAGTAGAGCCAATTACGCCGGAGGAGCTCCTTGGGCATTACCGGCGGCTGATGTCGGAAAATCCCATGGACATATTTGTAGTCGGCGATGTAGATGAAGGCAGCGTGGTGGATAATTGGACCCGGAGGCTCGGGGAAAGAAACGGTGTCGGGCTTCTGCCGCCGGGTTCGGAGTATCGAACTCCAAAAGAGGTGAAGCAGGTACAAGAGGAGGAAGACCTGCAGCAGGGCATTCTCTTTCTAGGTTACAGGACACCGGTTACTTACAGTTCTCCGGATTATTACAAGCTTCTAGTTTACAGTGGAGTATTGGGTGGGTTTCCCCATTCCAAGTTGTTCATTAACGTGAGGGAGAAGGCAAGTCTGGCTTATTATGTCTGGACCCACGTGGAGGCCACAAAGGGCTTCATGCTCATCAATGCTGGAATTCATCCGGATAACTACCAGAAGGCTGTGGATATTATCCTCGAACAGGTGGAAGCAGTGAATCAAGGTGATGTATCTTCCCAGGAGCTGAAGGCCACCAAGATGGGACTAATCAACAATTTCCTCACTATGGAGGACAACCCCATGGCAGTTATCGACAGGGGGATGCTGGGGAATGTCCACGGCGTCCAGCGGGAAGTTGAGGAAGCGGTGGACAGAGTCCGGGAGGTAAGTGTTGATGATCTGGTGGAGCAAGGCCAAAGGCTGAAGCTGGACACAGTTTACTTTCTCCGGGGTCCCGGCGGCAGCTTTAGCGGCGGGCAGGGAAGCGGACAGGAGGTGCAGTTTCGATGAAAGGAATGGGTACTGCAGTTGGACTCAGCCGGCGGACATATGAGACTTTAAGGGAGACGGTTTACCATACCCGGCTCGCCAACGGCTTGAGGTTATATATCGTACCGAAACCAGATTACAATGAGAAATACGCTGTTTTCGCAACCCGCTACGGCTCCATTGATACCAGTTTCATTCCGCCGGGGAAGGAGCAGGCGGTGATTACTCCCCCCGGAGTTGCCCACTTTCTTGAACATAAGCTTTTTGAGGGAGAGGAAGGCAGTGTGTTTGAGACCTTTGCCTCCTTGGGGGCATCGGTTAATGCCTACACTACCTATGGGCTGACAAGCTACCTATTTTCCACCACCGATAACTTCTACCAATGTCTGGAGACACTGGTGGATTTTGTGCAGAATCCTTATATTACCGAAGAAAACGTAGCCAAAGAGCAGGGTATTATCGCCCAGGAGATTACCATGTATGATGATAACCCAAGTGCCGCGGTTTACAACAACCTCCTGCAGGCTATGTATCACCAGCATCCCGTAAGGGAGAAAATAACCGGCACTGTTGAGTCGGTAAGGGGGATCACCCCGGAAATCCTCTACCAATGCCACAGTACTTTCTACCATCCGGAAAACATGATCCTATTTGCCATCGGCGATATTGACCCTGAAATGCTTATGCAGGTGGTAGAAAGCCGCTTTCAGGCTCAAGGTCAAGCTGTACAGGGGACTATCCGCAGGGTTTATCCCAGCGAGCCACAGGGGATCAAGGAGTCCCGGATTGAGGCACAGATGTCGGTGGCAAGACCCCTTTGCTACTTGGGCTTTAAGGATCCGGAGCTTTATAGCGGAGATGAGCTTCTAAAGCGCCAGCTGGCCACCAGCCTGAGTCTGCAGATTCTCTTCGGGAAGACATCAGCCCTTTACACCCGGTTGTATGAAAGCGGCCTCATTGATAGTTCCTTCAGCAGCTACTATACAGCAGAGGAAACCTTTGCTTACTCTATCCTCGGGGGAGTTACACCGGATCCCGGTAGGCTTGAAGAAGCGGTCTTGGCCGGCCTTAAGGAAGCCCGGGAAAACGGCATAACACAGGAGGAGTTTCAGAGGCAAAAAAGAAAATCAATAGGTGGTTTTCTCTATGCCCTTAATTCCCTGGATTTTATCGCCAATAATTTCGTCTCAACCAGATTTCGGGGAAGTTCTTTGTTTT
>JAAYGR010000116.1 GCA_012727675.1 Bacillota bacterium | reverse complement strand
GTATGTACTCTTTCACCGCTTCAAAACCTAGTATGCCCTGGGGGAATGTAATAATCTCATTGTCTGCTACCTCTAATTCTCCGAACCGGGTCGTCTGCACCCGCATAGTCCCCAGCCTCCTTTCCTGTGCTGCTGTGCTGTCAAAATATACTTCCCTTTCCAGCTCAACCTTAAGTCCACCTGTCAACATTGACCCCGATGACTTCTATTTCCAGCCGGGGCTTCTGCAAAAGGTAGACTTCCACCTTACCGGGATAGTACCTGATCTCCGGGGGCTGCGGCTCTACATCGATACTTACCCCTCCCCGGTGGTACCGGCAAGAAAAATCTCCCCCTACCATCTCTATCCTCGGCCGGGCCTTAGGAGCCGCGGTCATATTGAGTTCCTTTTGCTGGTTGAAGTTCTCCCGGAGAATGTCCATCAGGGGGCGGCCGCCCAGCTCAATCCGGCTCAGCCTATCTCCCTCGGCAACGACTCTGTCTAATCCCTGGTGATACGTCTGCCAAGCATCCCTAGTGGCTTCCTGGGCCATCTGATCCGGCTTTTTCATCCCCAGATCGCCAAAGGCCTCCTTTAGGTCGATTTTCACCGCAGGAGGCACCCTCTCGATCTCCATTTGACCCAGTTCTTGGTGGATTTCCATGTCTGCCATTGGGCAGCTGATCTCAAGCTTTGACGGCACATGGTTAATGCCGATACGGCCAAAGTACTGATTAATCCTTAGCTGCAGCATGGCGGTTCTCCTCTAGGTCAAGGCCTTTTACCTAAGAAAATCCATGAGAGTCGGCTGTATAATCCTGGCAGTGGTGTCCAGTGCCAGCCGGTAGGCATTTTCCTGCATCTTGAAGTGCATGATGGCTTCCGCAACATCTATATCCTCCGTTTTGGAAATCAATGTCTGGAGGTTGATATCCAGTCCTTCCAAACGGCTCTTGGTTGTCTCCAGCCTCTTGGTCTTGGCCCCAACTTCAGCTTGGTAGCGCAGTAACTCGGAGATGACCTTATCTAGCTTACCGATGGATTCGGAAGAAATACCTTCGGTATCCCCATTCCTCAATTTGTCCCGCAGATCAATTAGCACCTTGAAAACTCCGTCATCTCCGTCAAAGACCACCGATCCCGGCAAACTGATTTCCAGCTGGGAACCTGGACCCACTTCTACAGTCATTCCTTCAGTGCTTGTATATTCGGCATTCACCGCCGTAATGTTACCATCGCCGTCAACCTCCGCGGAATACGGCGGCGCTGATGTTTCCTGTCCGCCGAAAATGTAAGTTCCGGCATAGGTGGAGTTGGCAACCTGGACAGCGTGATCGATGAGCTCATTGACTTCCTTGGCCAATGCATAGAGAGAGTCCTCCGGCAGTGTTCCGTTGGCGCCGTAGACCGCGAGTTCCCTTGCCCGCTGCAAAATTGAAGTCAGGTCTGTAAAGGCGCCGTCGATGGCCATGAGCATGCCGATGCCGTAATCGGTGTTGGCAACATACTGCCTGGTCTCCTCAAGACCCTTGTACATCCGCAGAACATTGCCTGTGCCGATGGGATCATCGGAGGGAAACAGGATCTTCTTACCTGCCGCCAGCCGGCCGCTTAGGTGCTGCATCCGTTCCAGGCCCCGATTGAGGTTGGCTAAGGAATTTGTGACCAGCATTTTATTCGTTACCCGCATAATAGACTACCTCCCAACGAGTCCCATCCGCTCAATCACTGTCACTAAGGTTTCATCAAGAGCTGTGATGAGACGTGCTGCAGCATGGTAGGCATGCTGGAAGCGGATTAAATTGCCCATTTCTTCATCAAGCGCCACGCCGGAAACCGATTCCTGGCGGTTCTCTAAATGCTCCATCAAAACGGTCTGGTTGGCAAACATACGCTTTGCCTCTTGTGAATCAACACCGAGGCTGGAAATCAATGAAGAGAAAAAGTCCGGTATGCTGCCGTTTAGGGCATCGATCTTGGTCTCCTGGAGGAGCTTGGCGATGGCCAGAGCGTTATCGCCGTTTCCCGGGGCTTTTTGTCCATCTTTATCCAACCCAGCAGCGATATACTTAAGACCATCTGCTGCCATAATATGGTCAGCCAGCCTAATATCTTGGGCATACTTACCGGTGGTAACTTCGGCGAAGAAGTTTATTCCAGTTGGAAACGTGGAGTCCTGAAATTTGCCCACATCAGCATCACCAGCGGGAGCATATCCGAACCCCTTCTCATGCTGCTCATTGACCGCATCGATGAGTGCCTTAGCCATGCGGTTGAGTTCCTCCATATACCCATTCAAAAGAATGTCATCCCGCAGCTCAAACAAGCCCTTGAGTTCTCCGCCGTTGAAGGATGCAGCGACGGAAGTAGCTTCCCAGACTACTCTGTATCCGTCGGGCTCCTCCTTTAGAGCCAGCTTGGAAGCATGGGAGCCCTGTACTAAAGAGCTTCCGGAGATGCTGATATGCATCTGCAGCTTGTGATCGGTTACTGCCTGGATGTTGGTTATCTGGGCCAGCTCCTTCACCAGAAGGTCCCGGGCATCTAGAAGATCATTGGGGCGATCTCCGGAGACGCTTACCGCCACGATCTGTTTGTTCAAATCTGCAATCTGCTGGGCCAAGTAGTTGATCCGGTTGACCTTGACCCCAATGGCATAGTTGACTTCCTCCCGGTAGCGGTGGAGCTGGGTATATGTATGGCGAATGGCATCAGCCAGCAGTGCTCCAGTCTGACGGACCACCGCCCTGGCGGCTAGATCCGAAGGGGTAAGGCTCAGCTGTTGCCAGGCTTTCCAAAAATCTGTCAGCATGGTGCTGCTGCCGGTATCCGAGGGCTCATTGAAGATCATCTCGATCTGCTCATATCCATCCATCAAGACCTGCCAGTGGCCGGTGGTCTGGCTTTCTAGGCGAAGCTGCATTTCGATGAAGTCATCCCGCATCCGCACAATCTCCGCCACCTGCACCCCAGTACCGATCTGCCCCGGCGACAGCGGCTTATTGAACGCAGGTACCGTATAGGGGTTGCTGGGAACAAGATTTACCCTTTGGCGAGAATAGCCCTCTGTATTGGCATTGGAAATATTGTGGCCTGTGACATTGAGCCCCATTTGATGGGCCTGCAGAGCTCTTAAACCCATCTGCAGCCCTGCAAAAGTGCTTCGCATAACTCTCTCCCCCTATGCCCTGGCATCCAGCCGACCCTGCTGGTAACTGGGCCGGTCCTTTTTTCCCGGCTCTCCGTAGATGGTCTGGCCTGTATCACCGGTCAAGAGACTTAAGCAGTAGTTGGCCAGGGTCAGTGAATGGCGCAGAAGATCGGCATTAAGCAGGTTGACTTCCCGAAGGCGAAAGGCAGCCTCCCGCAGCTTATCGCCCTGGTCAAGCAGGCGGGCTTTATCCTCCTCCGGGAGGAATCCTGCCAGCTCCTCTAAAGTCAGGATCGTACCGTCTTCCCTGGTCAAGCCGACATCAGCCAGCTTCTTTTCTATCTCCCCAAGGCACCGAAGCCGCTTAGCTTCCCAATCCTCAAGCTCCCGCAAAAGGTCAGCCTCTCTTGCCACGGCCTCCTCTAAAGCCGAAAGATCATCATCCACGAGGGCTTTTTGCTTGCTCTCTGCCTCGGCTAACAGTGCTGTCACTGTATCGGTCTCCGAGGACAGGATGTCTAGAAGTTTCTTAGTTAAATTAGAAGACAGCGATACTGCTGCCCCGGTGCCTGCCTCTCCCCTGGCTTCCTGCCCCATGGGAACTCCTCCCCTCAGCCTCTTAAGAGATCATCCCTTAAAATCTGCTCCAACATCTTCTCAGCTACTTTCCGGGCAGGCACCTGGTAGGTCCCTTGCTGAACAGCAGCCCGCAGCTCAGCGACTTTCTGTTCCCTAATTTCGGGGACAGCCTTCAGCTGGTTGAGGATGCCCTGGATCTCCTGACTCTCCTCGGAGATGGTCACCCTGTCCATGGGCGATCCGCCGCCTTCTCTGCTGCCCCGCCGGGGTGCTGCCTGCTTCTGCTCCCGGTATAGGCTCTCTACCAGTTTCATTTGCTGGGGATTAATCTTCATAATTACAGCACCCGGAAGCCCTCCGGGCGCCTAATCACCTCCGGCCCTGCGAACCTTAAACCTCAACTTCTATTAATTCTATCGGCATCAACCCCAAGACCCTTTAGTACCCCCGCCGCCGGCGGATAGAGTCTGCCATGTGAAACCCTGCCCTGTCCTTTTTCGTATCGGCCCCCTGCTTGGGCTTGCCGTCAGCCAGAACCTTTCTGGCATCGCTTTCGATGCGGGCAGCACATTCAATGCAGAACCGGCCGCTCTTGATGGGCTTCCCGCAGCTCTCGCAGGAAAGGCCAAGGTCAACAACCGACGCTATATCCAATCGCCCGGTTTTCACCCATTCATAAATCTGTTTTCGCTCGACTCCCGTGGCCTTGGTAATTTCAATGACAGTAGCTGCAGCATGCTCCTTGAGGTATTCTTTGACCTTGTTAAACTGGTCCTGATCTTCCCGCTCACAGTCGATACAAAGCTTCATGGATGAACTCACTGCAGTAAACAACTTGCCGCACCTAGCACAATTCCGCAAAGCCATCACTGCCGTCCTCCCTTCTCCACCGCTGCCATTCCTCTCAAGGGTCAAAGCTCCCCCATGAGATCATAATCATCTACCGCGATAGAAAGCGTCAACCCATAGACCGCCTTGGCACCGGCCTGGAGTAAAGTCCTGGCCAGTTCATCGAGGGTCGCCCCTGTAGTATAAATATCGTCAACTACACACAATACCTTACCGACAACTAGTCCCGGCCGGGGAACATAGAAGGCACCCCTAAGATTTGCCCGCCGCTCCAAAGGATTGAGGCTGCTTGAAGCCTGTGTTACCTGCCTGCGGACAACAACGCCGTGTTTTAGGACCGGAAGCTGAAAGCAGCTTTCCATCCCCTGGACCAAAAGCTCTGCTTGGTTGTATCCCCGCTGGCGGAGCCGCTCAGGATGGAGGGGCACTGCCAAAAGATGGGCTTCATCGGGAATCCATCCCCGCCCCTTGGCTACTACTGCCATGACCTGCCCTAAGCCGATGCCCAGCTGCCTGTTGTACCGATACTTAACCTCATGGATCTGTTCCTTCAGGGTCCCGCTGTAGATCCCCACAGCCCGATTTTTCACAAAGAAATGTCTTATGCTCCGGCAGTCAAAGCAGAGGGTTGGCTCCTCTATTGACTCATGTTTCACCGCCAAAGGGCGGCCGCACTGGCGGCAGGAGTTTTCGCCTACCAAGGGCAGCTGCTCAAGGCACCACTGACAGAGCTCAACCCGGGTTCTAATCATCAGCTTCCGCCCACATACCCTGCAAAGAGCCGGCGGCGGAAAGAGCATATCTAAGCCTGTCAGCAGTATATTGTTTAGATACTTGCCTATTGGTAACCTCTTTCTCTGCAGGTGTTTATTATAAACCAACAAAAAAGCACCTCCACCCTCTCCAGGATGACCGGTGCATGAATCTGGCGCTTGAATCTACTCAAAGAAATTCGCCCCTAGCCGGCAAAACCCTGCTCCTCCTGCTCCTTGCCGGTATTCTCCTGAGCCTCCCTGGGGGCGTTTTCTTCCGGGACCTTTAGGATCAGCTTATCTCCTTCTACCTCCAGCTGCAGGCGGTTACCGATCCCCAAGGTTTCCCGCAGTTCCGGCGGGATCTGAAGTCGGCCTGCAGAATCCAGCACCACATACTCGTCGTGGGATTCTCCATCTTCTTGAATGTGCTCCCCTTCGGCAAACGGCCGTCGCCGCACCGTTTCCACACTGGTCTTGCCGTCCCGGATTTCTATAAACCGGTCAACCGCATAGGCCATGGTACGGTCATGGGTTACGATGACCACAGTAACTCCATAGGTGCGGCTCACATGGTGGAAGACTTCAAGCACCTGTCGGCTTGAGCGGGTATCTAGGGCTCCAGTGGGTTCATCAGCAAGGAGCACCTTGGGGCGGTTAGCAAGGGCAATGGCAATGGCCACCCGCTGCTGCTCTCCCCCCGACATTTCCGAGGGACGGTGGTGAAAGCGGTGACCTAATCCCACAGCTTCCAAGAGTTCTCTAGCCCAGGCCCGGTCAGCTTTGCCGTTTAGGATCATGGGAACCAAGACGTTTTCCTCCGCGGTGAGGTAAGGAACGAGGTTCCGGGCAACATTCTGCCAGACAAAGCCGACATACTCCCGCATGTAAGCCAGCCGCTGGCGCCTGGTAAGGCGTCCCAAGTTCCAGCCGGCTACTATCGCGGTTCCCGCCGTTGGTTCATCCAGCCCCCCTAGGATATTGAGCAGGGTGGACTTGCCGCTGCCGCTGGCTCCAATGATGGCCATGACCTCCCCGGGATAAATCTTTAGATCCAGCCCCTGGAGGGCCATTACTTCCAAATCGGCAATCCGGTAGATCTTGACCAGGTTGTCGCAGATGATGATAGGTTCCACTAGACTTCCTCCCCCAGTTTAACAGCCTGATGGAGCCGCATACGGGATAGGATGACTACAAGGCCGATCAAGCCGAAGAAGAGCATGCCGCCCAATGTGAGATAGATCTTGCCTAGGTCAGATCCGGAGATGACGATCATAAACTCCGGCACAGAACCGGTTAAGTCAGCACTGACCTTGGTGAAGGGCAAGAACAGCTGACTGGCCCAGCCCCCCAGCACAGTGCCTATGGCCACTGCAGCCCCCACCGACAGCACCTGCTCAATAAACAGCATTGCCACCAGCTGCCCGATGGAAAGGCCGATTGCCCGCAGAATACCGAACTGGAGAAACCGCTGACGTAGAGACAAGAATGTGTAGAAGAAAAACCCCATTAGGCTGATGGCAACGGCAACGAGAAAGCCAATGGACAGCATACCGAAGAGCCCCATCCTTTGGGGATCCCGGCGGCCTTCAATCAGCATCCCCCGGACATCATCGATACCCACCACCCAAACCCCATGATCCCGAAGGGCCTCAACAATTTCATTGAGGCGGGCTGATTCATTGACCTTAAGCCAAACATCATAGGGTTGAATGAGATATTCCTCCTGGAGATAGTTTAGATTAGCGATCCCAAAGGGCTGTTCATCAGGATAAAGCGTGGGCCAGTAATCCACAACACCCACTACATAAAAATCTATCTGCTGATTGCCCAAGGAGACACTCACCCAGTCCCCGAGCCTCACACCGTAGCGGTCAACCAGCTCCCGGGAAACCAGCACACCTTCATGGTGCATGGTCAACAGGTTTAGGTAAGCATTCATATGATGTTCATTTAAGTCCTCCCTGGTCCAGGCTGCCTTGCCGAAATCCCAAGGGTCTATGGCCATAAGCTGTGCCCGGCCCCGGAGCTGCCCTGCTGAGCGGGCTGAAACATCGAGTTTCTGCACCCGGGCCGCTGCCTCAACCCCCGGCAGCTCCTTGTGAATATAGAATGGGGGCTCGTAGATTATCAGCTGATCACTTCCTGCTTCTTCCCCGCCCGCACCCCCAGCGCCGTCCCTCATGCTCCCCGATCCCGGCACCGCCCACTGCTCCCTAAGCACTATGTCGCTGCCGTAGCGATACCGGATCTGGTCTCCAAAGTTCTTATCCAGGGTGCGGGCGGTGGAGGCGCCATAGATCCCCAAGGAGACTGTCAAGATTATCAGAAGGATCAAGGGGCTTGCCTGGCCGGGATTCCTCTCAAGGTGTAGTGTAGTAAGGGAAAGGGCAACTCCAGACCAGCGGTCGGTAATCCAAGCCAGAAGCCGCATGAGCCAGGGATAGATCCTAAGGGCAATCAGTGCCGCCGCAACTAGGAAGAGAACGGGAATCACAAACAAAGCAGGATCTAGAATCAATTCCGATTCGGCGAGGTCCGCCGCCTTGGTCACCAGGGCTGCCTGACGCTGCAATGAGCGGTAGCCAAGATACACCAGCCCAGCCAGAAGAACATCCAAATACAACCTCTGCCAGATTGGTGCCCGGGACTTCCGGACCATTTCCTGCTTGTAGGTGACGATGCTGTGGCGGGTTGCAGATACTACAGGGAAAAGGCAGGCCAAAACTGCAACAACTCCGCTGATCAGTGCATACTGGTAGGCTTCCCTGCCGATCCGGACGGGGAGTGCCGCCCGGTCTACAAAGCTCAAGAAGCCAGCAGAGGCGCCCATCAGCTTTGAGATCAGAAGACCTACCCAGGGACCTATTAAGAACGCGGCTGCTCCCAACAGGCACCATTCTATTAGATATGAAAAGAGAATCTGGCCGCTGCTTGCACCCCGGCTCCGGAGCATCGCGATCTCAGTCTGCCGCCGCCCAACGGTTAGACTGGCAGCTAAGACGATGAAGTAAAGAACCATGCCCAAGATAGGAATACTAAGAACGAACATGAGGAGCCTCAGGTAAAAGGCCTTTGTCCGAAAGTATCTAAAGGTCGTTAAGGGAGAAAGCCAAAGCCGGGTCCCCGGCAGAATCTGGTTAGCCTGGTTTTCAATGTCCTCAAGTTCGTTAATTAGTCTGGGCAGCTGATCTACATAGACTTGCTCATGATCAAATACCCAGTACCAGACCAGTTCATAGACCGCCACTCCTTCTGTCTGCATGAGGTGGTCCACCAGAAATTCGTTACTGATAAAAAAGCTGTTTTCAAAGGGCGGAAAGTAAGGCCAGATGGGAGACCCTGCTGTCTCTTCCTTTGGCCTAATAACCCCAACAACTTCGGCAGTGATGGTCTTTGCTTCCCGGTCATAATCGCTGGTTGCGGCAAGGCGCATGACATACTGCCTGCCCACCAGAAGCTCCTTCTTGTCCAAAGCCCGCTCATCGACTACTACTTCCAGGACCCCATCCTCCCGGGGCAGAGGGGCGGGCCAGCGTCCTTCTATAACGTCAACCCGGTCCTCCAGACCGCTCATGTAGCGGAGATGGCCGTACTGGGTCCTTTGGCTGACATCAGGGTCAACGGGCCGGATGCCCTTGGTGTCTACAGTCCCGATCCGGGAGTGATATATCTGCGAAACTCCCATGCGGGCGGCAACTTCCCTTTCCAAGAACTCCTGCAGCCGCTGGAACCGCTCAAGATCGACTTTACCCTCTATGCCCGGATCGTGCATGATAAACAGGGTAAAGGGCAGCCGCCCTCTAGTAGTACTTTTGATCCAATCCCGCATGAAGGAATACTGCAGAGCACCGTTGGTGTAAATGGGGACTGCTGAAGCAATGGCCACTGCCATAACAAGGCCCAAAAGCAGCCCCAGTTCCAGGCGCCAATTCCTGACCATCTGTTTGACAACAATCCATAGTACAGTAAGAAGTCGCATGGGGCCACCTCTTTACCTGCCGATGACAATCTGGCCTTCTTCTAGTCCCTTAAGAATCTGTACATGGGTATCGCCTTCGATGCCCACCACCACATCAACTTCCCGGCGGGAGTCTCCCTCCAGCACCCTGACAAACTTCCGCCCCATATAGCTGCGGACCACCGATTTGGGTATTAGGAGGGCATCCTCTGCCTCTTCCAGCAAGATGACAACCCTGATCAAACTGTCAAACTCTAGATTAATTGCAGGGTCCTCCAGTCGGATATGCACCACCGGCTGATTGTCCAGGGTAGAGCCTTCGTCGGAAACAGCGATCTGGTGGATATATCCATCGGCCCACTGGTCACCAGTGATGTTAACCAAGACTTTCTGGCCCCGGACCAGCTTGTTAACATCGGCAGAATAGGGCAGACTGACCTGGATCTCCAGCTCCACCGGGTCAGCTACCTTCACCACAGTCCGGTAAGCCTCTACGGCATCCCGCTCCCGGGCATAGACGCTGACAACTCTCCCGTCAAAAGGTGCCCGGATTGTGGAAGCCTCCAGTTCTTCCTCAAGCCGCTCTACCTCCAGGACAGCCTTTTGCTTTACCAGTTCCTTCATCTTCATGTCATGGGGACTGATCTCTAGTCCCAAGAGGCTTTTTGCCCTTTGAAATTCCATCTCAGCAAGTTCCAGGTCCACCTGGGCCAGCTTCAGGCGGTGCTCAAGATCCCCTGTCTCAAGTCTAGCCAGCACTTGGTCTTTCTTAACTGCATCACCGGGTTCCACCAACAGCTGCCGCATTCGGCCGCTGCGGCGAAAATACAGTGTCGACTCCCGAACTGCTGCCACCCGGCCCAAGGTGCGAAGTTCATCCGCGATATATCCCCGCTCAACTGTATATGTAATAGTCCTGGCTTCCGGCGGGGATAGAAGCGGCGGCGGTGCATCTACTTGTTCAGCCGGAAGCAGGCTGCACCCGGCTCCCATGGTCATTAGTGCTAAAGCCGATAGTATAAGCAGCTGGCGCTTTAGGCCCAACATCGTTCTTCCTCCTTCACCACCCGGCCGTCAGCCAGTTCGTAGATCTTATCCCCGAACTCCTCTACGGCGGGATCATGGCTGACCAGGCAGACAGTAACTCCGTGATCATCAACTAAAGCTCTAAAAAGCTCCATCACCTTCATGCTGGTGGCAAAATCTAGTTCACCGGTGGGTTCATCGGCTAGGCTCAGGCTGGGGTTCATGGTCAACGCTCTGGCAATACCCACCCGCTGCTGCTCCCCGCCGCTGAGCTCCAGGATCCGGTGCCGAGCCCGCTGCCTTAACCCCACCAGCTCCAGGCATTCTTGTGCCCTCGCCCGCCGCTTGCTGGAAGGGTAACCAGCGATCCTAAGGGGCAGCTCCACGTTTTCCTCTGCAGTCAGGTAAGGCAAGAGGCCGAATGACTGAAAAACAAAACCTACCTCTTCACGGCGCCAGCGGGTCAGGGTCTTCTCCCCAAAGGTGCTGATCTCCGTTCCCTTAAAGAAAACCTGGCCGCGGGTAGGTCGATCTAGACCTCCCATCATGTTCAAGGCAGTGGTCTTGCCGGAGCCCGACCGCCCCTTGATCACCACCAATTGACCCTGCGGCACCGACATGGTCACTCCACTTAAGGCACGGACCTCTGTACCCCCGGTTTGGTAAATGCGATAGACATCCCGCAGAAGAACCAACGGCTGGGAACTATCTGCTGGCTGCGCTGCAGAAGTGTGCATAGATTTGGCGCTACATGCCGCAATCTGCAGCCTACTAGCGCCACCTCTCCCTTCTGACTAGATTTCACACTACATTTGACTAATGGTGTTTTTTAGTATCTTTCTATTATGTTCATTCTTCGTTAAGGGGTGGGAACCTCCTGCTTATCTGAAAGATGCGTGGACGTTGTTTGAGTTCTGATCATGTTTAGCTGAGTGCAGCATTTACCTTAGGCCCGAGAGACGCAGCTAGACAATCGAAGCTCTATAGTTTTTCTTTGGACCAGTCACAGGCTAGACGTTGAAGATTACGGGCAGCTTTACCGGAGACTATATGAGAGGGTAATAGAATTGATCCATGATGGGAAAAATCAGATGCCGGACCCAAGGATCCGGCATCCAGCAGATTCTTTTATCCCAATTCGCTATTCCTATGAACTCTGTCTAGAAAGGCTTCTGCTGTAAGCTTCATACCCCTGCATGCTGTAGTGCAGGATCAATGCGTGCAAAGGTACCTGCAGAAGGCTGGCTAGGAGGCGAGGCGGCAGCAGTACCCAAACCGCTTGCCGAGAGAGTATCGCCAGCCAGAGGGTATTGAGAATGGAGACTACCAAGGAAGTGACAAAGACTGCCAAAAAGAGCGTCCAGTACCCTGCTTTCTGCCGGGGAAACTGCCGCCAGATGATTACCGGCAGAAACCCAAACACCGCATAGCTGAGAGTGAAGCCGGGGAAATACGGTCCGATGGGAAACAGGCTGCTGCCGATGAAGTCAGCTAGCACTCCTGTTACAGCACCGGCAGCTGGACCGAATAGGAGCCCCGCCAGCATCACCGGCACCTGCCCAAAGCTAATGCGGAGGGCTTGAATCCCCGCAAAGGGGACAATTACTGGTACAATCCGACCCAGTACAATACTTACTCCCACCAATAGACCCAAGGTAGTCAGCTTCTTGGTTGTAATGCGCACGAACAAACCTCCCTTTCCCGGTGAGCGCGCACACCACACCGAAGCCGGGAGGTCCCAAATCTTCGAAGTGGTAGCGGACGCGGTACTGC
>JAAYGR010000115.1 GCA_012727675.1 Bacillota bacterium | reverse complement strand
TGTTGACCTCAGAAATCCAGCAGTACGTCTATATGAAAGATTTGGTTTTACTATTGTGGAAGTTAGAGGTACCTCCTGTGTGATGCAATGCCGATTATATTGAGCGAAACGGAGTACATGAGATCCCCAAGAGAAAACCGCTCCCAGGTCCCCTGAGAGCGGTTCATTAGCCTTACTCCTTACTTGAGGATGGCCTGCAGATTTACCGGATGCCCTTCCTCTGTCTGCCGAACCCCGACTCGTAGAGCAATATAGTTTACCACTGTATCAGGCTTAAGGGCAGCAGCTGTAATCCGATTTGGAAAGCCGATTTCCAGTTCAAGACAAGTATCTCCCCGTTCTCTAAAGCGCCGGAAATCCTGTGTAAGTTCGCTGCTTTCTATAGGAAGCTTGACCAAGAGTACCGGTCCATAGCCGCCTTCTCGGTCGACGATAGATGCGGCCGCATCGGTGCTATGGAGCAGCTGGCCTTCTGGGAGGGCCTCAGCTACCTGGTAGAAGCTCACAGTCCCTTCAGGATAGATGATATAATCCCTTACCTTGTAGTTAGGTGCAAATCGTCTTTCTAAGTAGGTTGGAGTATAGCCAAAATGGTACTGCCACGTAATCCCGCCTATGGTAAGAACATAAACATCATCTCCCTGCTCTAGGGGAGCCATGTCTGCAATTCTCGCCCACTCATCGGTGGTGAAATAGGCGTACCGCACACCTGCCCCGTAATCGATCACCCTAATGTAGTGGGGCTCTCCCAGCTCCTTGTAAATTTCATCTGGAGTCATGCCCAAGAATCCCTTTTCTGCCGGGACTGATGCTGCCGATACTCCAAGGCAGCTCCATAGAAAACCTGCGATCATCACTACTATAACTAGCCACTGTCTGTATGTCTGTCTATACACCAATGCAAATCCCTCCTGAATTCGATTACGGCATTTTGCCTAATCATTTAGCCTAAAATGGATCTGAACCGTTACCCATAGTCCATCTGTCTCAGCAGTCTCTGGATATGGTGTGAAAAGCCACTGCTTGACTGCCTCCAGTGCTGAGTTATCAAGATCCCATCTGCCGGAGCTGACAGCTATAACTGCTTCCTGGGGAACACCATCGGGGCTGACCTTGACCAATAGCTTGGTTACTCCCTCTTTTCCCTGTCGCAAAGCCGCCGTGGGGTATTGAGGCTTCACCTGCCTGATAACCTCTAGACTTCCCGGTGATATCTCAGCCCCTTCTAGGGTGCTGTCAGAATCTGTTCCCTCTGCCATTCCCAGCCCACCCGCGGGGCGGGGTAGGGGAGGGGTAACTGCAAGTGGTTCAACTGTTTCGGGTGTAAGCTTTATATCTACCGGCTTCTTCGGCGGAGCTAGAGCCTTATCTATTGCTGCAAGATTTGTACTGTCCGGAGCCGCCGGTATCAGCACCCTGTCTGGCCTGGTTGGTGAAACCTGAGGCACCACATCCTCTGAAACCATTACCTGGTTAGGGCGAGGTGGATTTACTCCGTCACCAATACTCTTGACCAGCGGTACTGATGGCGGCGTTGCTGGCGTCGCCTTTCTCCCTTCCATGGGTATCGCTGCCGGTGAGACAAATGCCATCGTCTGTTGGGAGATTGTGTCCGGAATTCTGCTCCTGGCAGTTTTCGCAGCAGACGCACCTCTGCCGTGCGGCAGGTCATCGGCATAGTGAAGGTCTAGTGATGTTGTTGCACCAAGTCCAGAACCGGCTGCTCGGGCTGCCTCAGATCCGCTGTTTCCGGGCCATTGTGCCCCGTTGCCCGAAGGAAAGCTGGCAGAAAGGGCGCTATCCGATGCCGTACCAATGTGGGACAGGGCTGCAGACTCTCTGCTCCCTGTCCCGTGACCCTCAGACAGTAGGGGATGAAAGCCGCCGCTTGTGTGTTCATAGGCATAGGTTAGCGCTGCTACAGCGGATTGTGCCATCGGGCTTTGGGCCGTTTCCTGACTGTAACTAGACTTGGGCCTCATTTCCGTTGCTTGAGGCTGGGAAGGTGGCTGCGGCTTTAGACCGGCAGCCAACAGCGGCTTTCTTGTATCGATTGTCGGGTCGGCTTCTCTAGTCTCCCGTGGAGCCACTGCCGGAGCGGGAGCTTGAGAAACGGGTGGTACGGTCGTAACTTCAGAGTGCCGCACAACCCTAGGAATGTTCTGGGCAGCGGCCTTCGGCATAATCTGAGCAACAGCTTGGTTTGCAGATTGCGGCACAGCCTGAACTGATGCTTCTGGTCTCGATTCAGTCGCAGCTTCTGGTGCCGGAGATGTTGCCCGATGGGGCATACGCGGCACAACTGGG
>JAAYGR010000114.1 GCA_012727675.1 Bacillota bacterium | reverse complement strand
CTGGTGACAATAGCGGAGGGGAAACACCTGGTTACATCCCGAACCCAGTAGTTAAGCCCTCCAGCGGCGATGGTACTGCCGGGGTGACCCGGTGGGAGAGTAGCACGTCGCCAGGAAATTTTAATAAAGAACCCAGTGGGTAATCCGCCGGGTTCTTTCCATAATGAGGATTCATGTGTATTGTATACATATGGTCGTGGATCCTGGCTAGGGATCCTGATTGTGGAGACGGATATCGCAAATGGGAGTCTTGGTAAATCATACTTTCGGATAAAAAGCGCATTTTGGTGCAGGAAAATCGTCTGCTACATAGAAATACACTTTGTATTACGGGGTTGACTCCATAGTCCCGACAGTACCCTCAGCTGGGTCCCGCCAATAAGGACACCTGAGGGTACTAGTAAAATAGTTGGGGGGAGGACAAGGGGAGCATTTCCGTAGGCGGTACTAGACAAAAACAAAGGTGAGTAAAAAAGGGAGGTTATTTTGTGAAGAGGTTAATTTCAGTACTACTTATCGCTGTGATGCTGTTTGCAGTTAGCGGTATGGTCATGGCTGCCGATTACAAGATCGGTGTAGTTACTGGTACTGTGTCCCAGGGTGAGGACGAGTACAGAGGTGCCGAGAATGTGGCAGCTAAGTATGGAGACATGATCAAGCACGTGATCTATCCTGACAACTTCATGCAGGAGCAGGAGACCACCATCTCCCAGATCGTGCAGCTGGCTTCTGACCGCGATGTCAAGGCCATTGTAGTGGCCCAGGCAGTTCCTGGCACCGTTGCAGCTATTCGGCGGGTCAAGGACATGCGCCCAGATGTCATTTTTGTTTTGGGCACTCCCCATGAGGATCCGGCCCTGGTAGAGTCAGTAGGAGACATTTCCCTGGAGACCGACCAGTACGGTCGTGGACGGACCATCGTTCAGTTAGCCCATGAGATGGGTGCTGAGAAGTTCCTCCACTACTCATTCCCTCGTCACATGTCCATGGAGCTGTTGGCTACCAGACGGGATATCATGAAAGAAGAGGCAGCTAAACTCGGTCTGGAGTTCATCGAAGTTACTGCCCCGGATCCAATGAGTGACGCAGGTATCCCCGGCACCCAGCAGTTTATCCACGAGGATGTCCCTCGTCAGGTGGCTGAGCATGGAACCAACATCGCTTTGTTCGGTACCAACTGCGGAATGATGGACCCGATGATTACCCAGGCTGTTGAGACTGGAGCCATCTTCCCTGAGCAGTGCTGTCCCAGCCCAACCCACGGATATCCTGCAGCTCTTGGGCTTGCCATTGAAGAGGATATGAGGGGTGACATGAATGCTGTTCTGAAGGCTATTGACGACGCGATTGTAGCGAAGGGCCGTGCCGGTAGATTCGCAACCTGGCCAGTATCATTTAACATGATGGCAGTTGAGGCCGGTGTCGAGATCGCTCGGGCAGCCGTTGAAGGCCGTCTGGACCTAAGCGATGCCGATGCTGTGGCTGATGTCTTTGCTAAGGCCGCAGGTGTCGATTCAGTTCAGATTTCTAGGCTCAGCGATAACGGCAACTTCTACTTGTTCACACTCCCATCCGTCATCTTCGGTAAGAGTGATATCTAAGACTTCTAAAGGAAACGGCATATAAGCAGCCTACGGGTTATGCTAAGGTATAGGGGCAGAGCTATCTATAGCTTATGCCCCTATAGCCTTGAATAGATGGCATAACCAGATCTAGCCTCCGTAGGAAATATGCTGGTAATCCTTTGTGCTGGAAGGGGTAGTTTGAGAGTGGCATACGCACTAGAGATG
>JAAYGR010000113.1 GCA_012727675.1 Bacillota bacterium | reverse complement strand
GTTCTGGTCAATTCTCCCTGCAGAGCCCGGAGGAGCCTTACCCGCCGGTCAAAATCAGTCTCTGTCAAGGAGGTTTGATCCCAAATCTCTAAGCCGATCACTCCGCCTTTGGGTAGGCCTTCACTGGCCAGCTGCATCCTCACCTCGTGAACCCGGTCCTCAGGGACCAAGACGGCACTTCCCTGCTGGCCGATGCGGTAGGGGATACTGTTATCCTTAAGATATGCCACTACCTCTGCTGCATCATTGGTCCGCATACCAGTGAACACAGGAACGTAGTTTTCTCTAGACAGGATAATAATTCCAAAAATGAGGAAAAACAAAACTCCTCCTGTAATGCCAAGGATTAGCCACCGACGGGACCTATCCATATCTCTCCAGATACTAGTAACTTGCTCCCGCAAACGGGAGAAAAACTCGTTCACACACGCCACCATCCCTGCTGCGGCAGCCGGATTTTTCTTCTTGCTGCCAATCATGAAGCTGCTTTAGATCTGCATCCGCATGATTTCTTGATAGGCCTCCACCAATTTATTGCGAATGGAAACTGTTAGGTCTAGGGCCAAGCGTGCTTTTTCTGCCGCCAGCATTACATCGTGAATTTCCACCGAAGCTCCGCTGATAAAGGCCTCCGTCAATTTGTCGGCTTCCTTCTGCAGACCATCCACTGAAAGCAGGGCATCCTTCAATATCCCCGCAAATCCTTGGGATTCACCGGCATTCTCAGTTCCAAGCCGTGATGGCGGCAGTACTTGCTCCCTTGTCATAGCATTAATTCTCATGCCTATCACCCTTGCTTTTTGACGCGACTCGACATTATCAGACACTTTTCACCGGCCGTTTTAGCTTAATTAGCCCCGACCGATCTCCAAAGCCTTCATTGCCATGCTGCGGGCAGAATTGATCACTGTAATGTTTGCCTCATATGCCCTCGTAGCACTAATCATGTCTACCATCTCTGTCACGACATTTACATTGGGATAATGAACATAACCCTCCGGGTCGGCATCGGGATGCTCAGGATCGTAAACCAACCGCCCCGGCGTCGGGTCCTCATAGATTCCTATTACCCTTACACCGGCCCCTCTGAAATCATTTGGGTTGGGTTGTGATTCATTTCGGGGCGAAAAAACCGGCATCTGCCGCCGATACGGTCCTCCCGCTTCAGTCCGGGTGCTGTTGGCATTTGCCAGGTTGTTGGCAATGGTATCCATCCGCAGTCTCTCCGCAGTTAGGGCAGAACCGCTGATTCGGAAAGTATGGAAAATGCTCACACTAACCCCTCCTTCCAAAGTCGGATCCCGTTAACTTACCCGTTCACTGATCACTGTGCGCAACTGCCTGAGTTTACTTGTGAGCTGCTCAGCCAATACCTGATACCTCACCGCTGTCTCGGTCAGGGCAACCATTTCTTGCTCAATATCCACATTGTTGCCGTCTAATCTCATGCTTGTACTGTTATCTGCCACTATGCGGGGAGCAGCACCGCTCTCTTGACCTTCCAGATGCCGAGGGTGGGTCCTGCGGAGCTCGACAGCCCCTTTCCGGTCAAGTTCAGCTGCCAAGTAAGCTTCAAACTCCACATCCTGCCGCTTATATGCGGGGGTATTAACATTGGCTAGGTTATGAGATCTTACCTGGAAGCGCAAACTCTCGGCATCCAAGGCTCTGTGGAGCAAATTGCCTGTTCTGCCCAGAAGATTAAAACCAGCCACTGCCATACCTCCCCTCTTTCTGAAAGTGCCAATACACACAATCCTTATATTTAAGGAAAATGGGGTTTGGGTCTAATAGGGACGCCAAATAGACCCGAACCCCAATATATCTATCTGTTGGTGAGTCGGCTATTGGCGGTCCGGCTACCATAGTCCCCTTGGGACCTTAGGCCCGCGACTTTGCGTCACCATCTTTCGATGGTTTTGCCCTTAGCAATAGTGTACACGTATACGGATATGGTCTTCCACATTCCTTCAGGAATTCCTTCTTTTTCCTCCCAGTTTATGACAGAATTCAGGAAAAATATCTTTTTCCCACTATCTACAATATAAACCGACTCAAATCCCTGTCTTCCACCACGTCTGCGAGGCGCTCTGTGACGTACTCCTTATCAATTACTATCCGCTCACCGGTCCGCTCCGGGGCTTCGAAGGAAATATCCTCTAATACCCGCTCAAGGACAGTATGGAGTCTTCTGGCTCCAATATTTTCCGTTCTTTCATTGATAAGCACTGCAAAGGCGGCAATCTTGTCAATGGCATCCTCGGTGAATTCCAGCTCTACATTCTCCGTCTCAAGCAAAGCTGTGTACTGTTTGATCAGGGCATTCTCCGGTTCAGTCAAGATGCAGCGAAAATCCTTTTCCGTAAGGCTAGAAAGCTCTACCCGCATGGGAAAACGCCCTTGCAGTTCTGGGATAAGATCAGAGGGCTTGCTGGTATGGAAGGCACCGGCGGCAATAAACAGAATATGATCGGTTTTGACAGGCCCATACTTGGTCAGCACAGTTGAACCCTCGACAATGGGCAAGATGTCCCGCTGAACCCCTTCTCTGGAAACGTCTGGGCCTTGGCTGCCGCCTTTGGCAACAATCTTGTCGATCTCATCTAGAAAGATAATCCCATCGTTCTCAGCCCTAGATACAGCCTCTGCCTGTACTTCATCCATATCAATGAGCTTTTGGGCTTCCTCCTGCTGCAGGAGCCGCAGGGCCTCCTTGACTGTCACTTTCCGTTTCTTGACCCGCTTGGGGAAAAAGCCTCCAAACATGTCCTGCAAATTTACACCCATCTCTTCCATACCGGAGCCGGTGAACACCTCCAGCATGGGAGGGGTATTGTCCTCAACTTCGATTTCCACTAGGTGCTCATCCAGTTCTCCCCCGGTAAGCCGCTGGCGCACCGCTTCCCTTTGCTGCTGGATTTGCTCCCTCTGGGCTGCCTCCATGGATTCTGCTGCCTCATCGGGACGGCGGTGGCCAAAGAACACCTCCAGCGGGTTGAAGCTCCGGTCTCTTCCAGGCATGGGGACCAGAATGCTCACCAACCGATCCTCGGCATTCCTGGCTGCCGCCTCCGCCACCCCTGCCATCCGCTCGGTTTTTACCATGCGGATGCTGGTTTCTACTAGTTCCCGGACCATGGACTCCACATCTCGACCCACATAACCAACCTCAGTGAATTTCGTCGCCTCTACCTTTATGAAGGGAGCATCGGCGAGGCGTGCTAGGCGCCGGGCGATCTCGGTCTTACCTACACCAGTCGGGCCGATCATGAGGATATTTTTCGGCATGAACTCTTCACGGATCCTCTCCGGCAGGCGCCTTCGCCGGTAGCGGTTCCGCAAGGCAATTGCTACTACTCTCTTGGCCTGATCTTGGCCGACGATATACTTATCCAGTTCAGATACTATTTCCCTCGGTGTCAGTTCAACCATTCCTGCACCCCCGTTCCTCACCCAATCTCCTCTACCGTAATATGCTTGTTAGTATAGACACAGATATCTGCTGCAATCTCCAAGGCATTTTTGGCGACTTCTGCCGCGGACAGGTCAGTATACCTAAGGAGGGCCGCTGCCGCCGCCTGGGCATAAGGACCCCCGGATCCAATGGCGGCAATTCCTTCATCGGGCTCGATGACATCTCCGTTGCCGGAGATAATCAGCATTTGCTCGGCATCCATGGCAATCATCACTGCTTCAAGGCGCCTCAAAACCCGATCGGTTCTCCACTCCTTGGCTAGCTCTACAGCGGCCCGGACGAGCTGGCCTCTAAACTGCTCCAACTTGGCTTCGAACCTTTCAAACAAGGTGAAGGCATCCGCAGCTGTTCCCGCAAATCCAGCTAGCACCTGTCCGTGGTAGAGGCGGCGGACTTTCTTGGCTCCTTGCTTCACGATTACCTTTTCACCTAAAGTGACCTGCCCGTCGCCGGCTAAGGCTCCCTTGCCATCCCTCAAGACTCCAACAATGGTAGTAGAACGAGTATCCAAGTGAGTCCCTCCCTAGAAAAACTAGGCCTCCTCCTGCATCTCTTCTCGATAACCGCATTCTTTGTCTGAACAGACAACCTCCGGCGCCTTGCCCCGCCGCTGTTTGATGACCATAAACTGACCGCACTGGGGGCAGTTCTTACCTGCGGGCCTTTGCCAGCTGGTAAAATCGCAGTCGGGATAATTGGCACACCCGTAGAAGGTTCTGCCCCGCCTGCTCCTGCGCTCCACTATCTGCCCGCCGCACTTGGGACACGGGACACCGATTTCTTTAAGGAGCGGCTTGGTATTGCGGCACTCGGGAAATCCCGGACAAGCCAAGAAGCGGCCGTAGCGGCCTTGTTTGATCACCATGTTGCGGCCGCATTTTTCACAGATCTCATCGGTTTCTTCGTCCGCGATCTCCACTTCCTCCATGTGGATCTCTGCCTTTTCTAGCTCCTTCGAGAAGGGCTCCCAAAAGGAAGCTAATACCTGTTCCCAGTCTTCCTTGCCTTCTTCCACCCGGTCCAACTGGCCTTCCATAGTAGCGGTGAACTCTACATCAATAATATTTGGAAAATGTTCCTTAAGAAGATCCACCACGATGTTACCTAGTTCTGTTGGCACGAACCGCTTATCTACCAGCTCCACATAGCCTCTCCGGGTAATTGTATCGATGATCTGGGCATAGGTGCTGGGCCGTCCGATTCCCAGCTCCTCCATGGTTTTGACTAGCATGGCTTCCGAATACCGGGGCGGAGGCTGGGTAAAGTGCTGATTTGGAATCAGCTGCAAGAGCTTCAGGTCTTCTCCTTCCTTCAGATCCGGCAGCATCCCCTTCTTTTCATCGCCCTCCTCGGGCTGATCGGTGTTCTCCGTATATAGAGCCATAAATCCCGGGAACTTGATGCTTGAGCCAGTTGCCCGAAAGACATAATCGCCAGCCTGAATCTGCACCGTCAACGTATCGAGGATGGCCGGTGCCATTTGGCTGGCAATAAATCTCTCCCAGATGAGACGATAGAGCCGGTACTGATCCCGGGTGAGAAAGGACTTCACATCCTCCGGCCGCCGGTCCATCGACGTTGGGCGGACTGCCTCGTGGGCTGCCTGGGCACCGGCTCGACTCTTGTACACCGGCGGCTTGGCGGGTAGATATTCTTTGCCAAAAAGCTCCTGGATAGCCTGGCGGGCAGCTTGTTGGGCCTCAGGAGCTATCCTGGTGGAATCGGTTCGAATATATGTGATCAGACCAACGGTGCCCTCTGATCCCACCTCCAGCCCTTCGTAAAGCTGCTGGGCAACTCTCATAGTCCGCCTAGCTGTAAACCCCAGCTTCCTAGATGCCTCCTGCTGAAGGCTGCTGGTGGTGAAAGGTGGAGCAGGATTTCGGCGCCGTTCCCTGCGCTCCACTGACTGCACAACAAAGGGAGCCTTCTTTAGCTCCTCGACGATTGCTTCTGCTTTTTCCTGATTGCTGATCTCAATTTTCTTTCCCTTTGCCTTATGGAGCTTAGCTGAAAATGTTGCCTTTTCGCCTTCGGTCTGCTGCAGCTCAGCTTCGATGGACCAGTATTCCTGGGGCTCGAAGGCTTCTATTTCCGCCTCCCGGTCACAAATCAATCTCACGGCTACCGATTGCACTCGGCCGGCACTGAGGCCCCTTCTCACCTTAGCCCATAGCAGGGGACTTAGTTTGTACCCAACCAATCGGTCAAGCACCCGTCTCGCCTGTTGGGCATCAACCAGGTCCTGATTGATGGGACGTGGCTGCTTAATGGCGTTCTTGACGGCCCGTTCGGTGACCTCATTGAACTCGATCCGGCAGGGACTTTGTCCGTCTACCTTTAGGGCGTCGGCCAAATGCCAAGAAATAGCTTCTCCTTCCCGGTCAGGGTCTGTAGCGAACAAGATGCGGTCTGCCTTCTTCGCCGCATCTCGCAGCTCCTTTAGTACAGGTCCTTTACCTCGGATGGTAATATACTTCGGCTGAAAGCCGTTCTCAACATCTACTCCAAGCTGGCTCTTGGGGAGATCCCGAACGTGACCGACAGAGGCTTTGACTGTATAGTTTCTGCCTAAAAACCGGCTGATGGTCTTAGCCTTTGCCGGGGACTCCACAATCACCAATGATTTACCCACATTACTGCCCTCCTACAGTATATCCATCACAAGGGCTAACCTTTTCCGGTTAGCCCTCTAAGACACAGCAATGATAATATTTACTCTCCAATGGTAGCCACGTTAATTCCACCAAATGCCGGCCTTCTCACTGGAGGAATACACCGGCGCCGTTGATAAAAGAAATGACCTTACTTCATCTTCAACCACCCGGCCCAAAATCCACTGCAGCTCCGGTATCCCTACCTGGGAAAGCTGCAAGGCTGTCACTTCGCCCAAGATGTCCTCCAGCTCAGACTGGTCAATCAAGTTAGCACCTACCAGCCCAAGCAAGTACCCTTGAGCCTCCACATCCAGCTTCGCCCGTTCCTCTGGGGTAAATACCCGCATAGAATCCTGCCAAGCAGGATAAGCAACTTCTTCGCTCCTTGCCTGGATGGCTTCGGGCAAAGAAAAAATCAGTGACAAAGCCTGTTCGATCTCATCTGCATTATATCCTTCACGCAAAAGCATTGCTATTATCTCGGGTCCGGTCAGTGATTCTTTGGTATCATCCAATACCTCCGTGATCAGCTTTTCAATGATCCTCATGACCCGCTGCATTGGCCCGTCCCCCAGTTCTCCAGACATTTGCTTCTATTATATTCCCTGGGACAGACCTTGTAAACATTATCCTCCAGAATAGCCCTTTAACTCACCCGCTGGAAAAACCCTGCAGCCAGCTGCTCCACCAATCCCGCAAGCTCTAGTTCCACCAATGAGCTGTTAACCACCGATACGGGCAATCCAGTCATAACCGCTATTTCATCGACATGCAGCGGCCTGGTTAGAATTCTTAGGAGCTCTCGGGTACGGCTATCCGGAGTCTCGACGAAAGCCTTAGGGACCCTTCCCGTCCCAGGCTTCTCCAAGGGCAGCCTCAGCTGCCCGCTGAGGCACATCTCCTCCATAACGTCCTCAGGACCCATGATGAGTTTAGCCCCTTCTTGAATTAACCTATTTGGACCGACTGCGCCGCTATCTGCCGGATCGCCGGGCACAGCGTAGACATCCCGGTTCTGTTCTAGTGCCAGCATAGCGGTAATCAAAGCACCGCTACGCTTCCCGGCCTCTACTACGATGACGGCACTGCTTAGTCCGCTGATAATCCGATTCCGGGCGGGGAAATTTCCCGGCTGGGGTTTGGTTCCTAATGGAAACGGAGAAATGATGACTCCCGATGCAGGTATATCTTCATAGAGCCGCTCATTGCTTCTGGGATAGACAATATCTAGACCAGTCCCGAGCACCGCGGCGGTTTTTCCTGTTTCCAGGCTCGCAGCATGGGCCGCAGCATCAATTCCCAGGGCTAGACCGCTGACAACGGTAATACCTGCCGCCCCTAGGGCCCTTCCCAGCCGCTTAGTCCATCCTAACCCCCGGGGGCTGGCCCGCCGCCGCCCGACAATGGCGACGGTTGGTCCATCAAGGCACCCAAGGGACCCCCGGTAGTATAATACCGGCGGCGGATCGTAGATTTCCAAGAGCCGCTGGGGATAGTCCCTATCGAGCCAGGTAACCACACCTACGCCTTGCCGTTGGGTAAGCCGCTCCCATTCTCCAATCAAGTCCAGTGAAGACCTTGCTTTAACCACCGCCTCAGCTTTGGCGGCGCTGAGGCCCCCGTAAGCTTTAAGGTCTTCCGCATTGGCATCAAAGGCCGCTTCCTCGCTGCCCATGCCTGCAACAAGACGCTTGATGGTGATGCTGCCTATATGGGGCAGGAGGCTGAGGCCCCAAAGATACATCCGAGCTTTCAACGACTTCCTCTCCCCTTCCTTCATACTGATTCGCAGTCCTAATCCGGATACCGTTCATCATCCAATCGCTGCTCTAAAGTACCCAGGATCTGCCTGAGCTCTTCCTCCCAATGCAGCTGGTATAGACACAGCTCATCCCTCTGGACCAGGGAACCGGTCCCGCAGTTGCTGCATAAGAGGGCACAGGTTTCGTTCCTTTGCCCCTTGATTACATGGGGAGTATCAGCTTGACAGATGGGACAGCTGTATATTTTGGTCTTGCCTAAGTCCTGCTGGTGTCCCAAGGGTTGTCCTCCCTTTCGAAGAATGCCGTTTGTGCCTTAGCATGGCTTAAAGGGCAGCTTCATATCCTAATCACATCCCTTGAAATCCAGCCTGTCCCGCCAGTTTTCGGTGTCTAGATAAACTAAAGAGAAAGACGGTAAGTTAAGGCTTCTGCCAGATGATGGGCGTCTATCTCCCGTGAACCTTCCAAGACGGCGATGGTTCTGGCAACCCGCTGAATTCTGGTAACAGCCCGGGCAGAAAGCTTGAACTTCTCAACTGCCCGTGCCAAAACACCTTGGGCACCCTTTGATACTTCTATGGCAGCTTCTCCTTGGTCAACGGCCTTCAAATATTCCCAGGCTTTCATCACCCGCTCCCTTACCACTGCTGACGGTTCTGCCGATGAGTAGAACTCATGGGCTTGGAGGCCATCCATCCACACCTGAAGATCGATTCTATCAAGTAGAGGTCCAGAAAGCCTCCGGCGGTAGGACGCCAGCTCGCCCCCTGTACACAAGCAGTCCTTGACAGAGGAGCCGAGAAAACCGCAGGGGCAGGGATTTGCCGCCAAGATCAGCTGGCAGCGGGCTGGATAAGTGATGCTGTATCCGTGGCGAACTAAGGAAACTCGGCCGTCTTCTAGGGGCTGCCGCAATACATCCAAGACTGTGCGGCGAAACTCCCCCACCTCATCCAGGAACAGCACTCCGTGGTGGGCCAAAGTGATCTCTCCCGGCTCTGGATTTGCTCCACCTCCGATTAGACCGGCAACTGTAGATGAATGATGGGGGCTGCGAAAGGGACGGCTGCGGCTTAGCCGCAAGGGCGTCCGGCCTCCTTGGGCAACTGAGTAGATTTGAGCCACCTCAAGGGCTTCAGCAAAGGATAGCGGCGGCAGAATCCCCGGAAGGCACCGAGCCAAAAGGGTTTTCCCGCATCCTGGAGGTCCCATGAGAAGCAGACTATGGCGGCCCGCAGCGGCAATTTCCAGAGCTCTCTTGGCAGTCAGCTGTCCTCGGACCTCCGAAAGGTCGCTGTTAACCGCAGTCTCCAGATCAAAATCCCTGGGGCGTGGAGTAATGAACTTGCTCCGCCCTTCCAGCATGGCAGCAGCATCTACGAGATGCCTCACAATACCGACTTCAATCTGATCTACCAGTGCTGCTTCCTCTTCGTTATCTGCTGGAACCAAAGCCCGGGGTACTCCTGCCTCCGCTGCTGCCAAGAGCATTGGCAGCACGCCAGCCACACCCCTGACACTGCCGTCCAAAGACAGTTCTCCCAAAACCAAGACACCCTCAAGAAGGTCTGCCTCCAAAGTGCCGCAGGCTGCCATGATGCCCAACGCAATGGCCAAATCAAAGGCTGGGCCGCTCTTTCGCAAGTCTGCCGGCGCTAAGTTTACAGTCAGCCGCTGCAGTGGAAAGCCAAAACCGGAGTTATTCATGGCTGCCCGCACCCGCTGCCGGCTCTCCCGCACAGCAACATCAGGTAGTCCAACTATTTCAAATCCCGGCAGACCCCTGGAGATATCTACTTCGATATCAATGAGAAAGCCCTCGACACCTAGGATAGTTGCGCCGCGCACCTTGGCAATCATGAAAAATAGTCACCCTCCTTCTCCCCTTCTCGGACAAGGACTGGTGACTATTGGATAATACACGGGGGTTTATGAAAACCAGCCGTCAAAGGCTCCAATGATATGCTCAATCCGGTGCTTACCTGGGCTGATGGTTTGGACGACGATTACATCAAAACGACATAAACGATTAGACAGACCCCGGCTCCAAAGATAATGCTGGGCTGTGCTCCAGATCCGCCGCAGCTTCCTGCGGTCAACGGCCTCTTGGGGAAGGCCGAACCGAGTGCTTTGCCTGCCCTTAACTTCGATGAAGACTATGGTGCTGCCTTCTCGGGCCACCAAATCAATCTCACCGCTCTTGGTGCGGTACTGCCGGGCTAAAATCTCATAACCCTGTTCTAGAAGATAATTGGCGGCCATCCCTTCATAGAAGTTGCCTTTCTCCCTAAGGTTTACCACCATAGAACACTACACCATCTGGGCCACTCTCATATCCAGCACTGTAATGATAGTAGGTTTTCTCAAGGGGCGCCCACTAGCATCGTACTTTACTTCCACCATTACAGAGTCCCGGGAATATTCCCCCTTACCCAGTATCATTCCTACTTCGCCGGTATTGAGCCTTACCTTAGCGCCAGGCGGATATGGAACAACATTGGCCAAGAAAGTATCGACAACATACTTGTCCAGCTGCCCTGAGTCATCCGATGCCAGTTCTTTGATCACCTTCAGGGATTCAAAGGGCGTAATTCCCTTTCGGTAGACCCGATCAGAAGTCATGGCATCATACGTATCGGCTACAGCAACTATCCTGGCAAACTGGTGGATTCCATCACCGGCCAAGGCCCGGGGATATCCGCTGCCGTTACTGCGTTCATGATGCTGATAAGCAACATGGGCAGCCCGGGAGGACAGCCCGTCACCTCCCCTGAGAAGGTCGAAGCCGTAAAGGGTATGCTTCTTCATCTCGTTCCATTCCTTGGAGGTCAGGGGCGCAGGCTTAAGCAAGATCTCCTCAGGTACCTTAACTTTCCCCACATCGTGCAAAATCGCCCCCATGGCAAGTTCCCGCAGCGTTAGATCATCGAATTCTAAGGCTACACCCAGCATTACCGATATGATGCAAACATTGACACTGTGGCCGAAGGTATAGTCATCGTGACTGCGGATATCTGTTAGTGGTAAAATAACTTCCCGGCTGGACACAACCTCATCGACGATGTCGTTGACTACCTGGGCAATTGGCTCTATTTTCAGTGATGAGCCGAGCTTTACCTCATCAAAACTTTCCTTTACCACAGCAATAGCTCGGCGCCGGGTAGATTCCCGCACTGCCTCCTTAAAGGATTCTGCTTCTACAGGATCCCCAACGTAAACCGCCGGGAAGCCTAACTTCCGCAGTCTGTCGATATACGAATCCTTGATAACAACTCCAGCACTCAACAATACTCTGCCATCGGCACTGTATACTGTCCGGGCCAGCTGCATGCCCGGTCTCAAATCTTCAACCCGTACAATCCGAATTTTTCTCACCCCTCGTGACGGCGGCATTCTCCCCAGCCAAACGTACCGGAGTATATGAATACCGGTGCACAGGGCTTGGACCATGCTCCTTTAGCGCCTGCAAATGTTGGAAAGTTGGGTAGCCCTTATTGGCGGCGAAGCCGTAGATTGGATAGAGGTTGTCCAGCTCTTCTAACAAGCGGTCCCTAGTAACTTTGGCAATGATTGAAGCCGCGGCTATAGCATCGCAGCGGCCATCACCCTTGACTATCGTCCGCTGAGGACATGCCAGGCTCGGAACAGGAAAGCGTCCGTCAACCAGGCAGAAATCCGGTGCCTGCTGAAGGGCTGACAATGCTCGTTGCATCGCCATCAGACTGGCATTGTGGATATTGAGGATGTCTATCTCTTGGGGGTGTGCTATACCGATTCCCACAGCGACAGCTTCTTGTTTGATCCTATCATAAAGCTCATTCCTCTGGGATTCGGACAGCCTCTTGGAGTCATCCATCCCGAAGGAGGGCAAACCTTTGGGCAGAATCACAGCTGCTGCCACAACTGGACCTGCCAGGGGTCCCCTGCCTACTTCATCAACTCCCGCAATATACTCAAAACCATGACTGTAAAGGACTCGCCGAAATCGGTAGAGACGCCGCCGCTGAGCTGCTTCCTGCTGCTCAGCTGACTGCATCCTCTCCCACGATGCAGCGAGTCTTCTCACCGAGACCCTTGAATCCCTCTTAAGTAGATCTATCTCCTCCGGTAGAAGACGGTCCCTACTGCTGACCAGCTCCTTGATATCCCGGACAGTCAGGCTTTCCAAATTAATCATCATACCACCCAATACAAGCGAACGATACACACATTGTACAAATTCTGCCATTTCCTTAATTTCCCTGCCGGAAATGGGATGGTCACATATTTCTTACAAATCCGGAGGAAGCTCCAGGGTAAAGCGTCCCAGCAGCCCCTCTCGAAATTCTCTAAGTAAAAGCAGGGCAGCCTTCTCCACATCCACAGTGCCGCCGCTCAGGAGAAAGCCTCGGCGCTGTCCGATTACTTCCAGAATCTGTACGCCGTCTTCCGGTATACTATCAAGGTTATATCTATCCTTCAGGGCTTCGGGGCGAAACCTCAGCAAAAGCTCCGCCAACCCGGCACTCACCCGGACATAATCGAAGACGTCCAGACTAATGGCCCCGGTAATTGCCAGATGGAACCCTGTTTGGGGTTCTTCAAATTTCGGCCACAGAACACCCGGTACATCCAAGAGCTGCAGCCAGTTCCCAACCCGAATCCACTGCTTTCCCCGGGTCACCCCCGGGAGCGCTCCGGTCTTTGCCGCTGCCCGGTTAGCCAGCCGGTTAATCAGGGTGGACTTGCCTACATTGGGAACTCCTACCACCAGCGCTCTAAGTCCCCGGCCCTGTCGGCCCCGCCCGCGAAGCCTTTGATTTAAAATCTGGTGCTGAGTGCGGATCTTTCTTTCCAGCTCCTTCAAACCCCGTCCGCTTTTAAGATCCACCGCGGCTGCCGGCTGCCCATCTTTCTCCAGAAACTTTACCCAAGCCTTGGTTGCCTCAGCTTCTGCCAAATCTGTCTTGGCTAGAATTGTAATCACCGGCTTCCTGGCCACAAGCTCAGCCAAGTCAGCATTATGGCTGGAGGCAGGTATCCTTGCATCCCGTACCTCCAGCACAACGTCAATGACCGGTAGATTCTCCCTCAATTGTCTCTTGGTCTTGGCCATATGGCCTGGATACCACTGGATATCAACTGACACTTTACTCAATTCCTTCCAACCCAAAGGTCAGTCATCTGGAAAAGGTTTCTGGAACCCCAAGGATCCCAACAGCCGGTAAAGGCCAATACCTGGCAACCGCTCGACCCATAATAAGATCTCGTCCAACAAAACCTACATCGGGAAAGCGGCTGTCATCGCTGTTATTGCGGTTATCGCCCAGCACAAAATAGCTGTTTCGCGGCACTTTCCTGGGTCCCCAGTCACCATAGGTAGGAGCACTGATATAATCCTCTTTCAGGGGCTTGCCGTTCACATAGACGATGGTATCCCTGATCATGACTTCATCTCCAGGAACCCCGATGATCCTCTTGATGAACTTCCGACTTGGGTCCGCAGGATAACGAAATACTATAATCTCGCCGGCACGGGGCGGCCGAAAGCGGTAGGTTAGTTTATCCACCAAGAGCCGCTCCCCATCGAACAAGGTTGGCTCCATGGACCGCCCCTGGACAATAAAGGATTGGGCGATAAATGTAATGATGAATAAAGCCAGGACGACGGCGATGACAAAGGCCTCCAGGTATTCCCGCAGTGCCGATTTCTCTGCAGCCATTCTCGCGCTCTCCCTTCACCGGTGAAATTGGAAAAAAGGGACTGCAGGAGTCCCTTTTTGTCTGCGGCGAGCTTACCAAGTGCGGCGCTCTTTAATCCGTGCAGCTTTACCAACCCGCTGCCGCAGGTAATACAGCTTGGCCCTTCGCACCCGACCACGTCGAATAACCTCGATCTTCTCAACCCGGGGCGAATGCAGCGGGAATATCCTCTCTACACCAATACCCTGGGAAACTTTCCGGACGGTGAAGGTCTCCCTGATCCCACCTCCAGAACGGGCAATGACAACACCTTCAAAGACCTGAACCCGCTCCCGCTCACCTTCTACAACCTTGACGTGAACCCTTACGGTATCGCCAGGCCGGAAATCGGGAATATCGGTCTTGATCTGTTCACGCTCAATTGCCTGAAGAATATCCAATGCTTTCTGCCTCCCTTCCATACCGCTAATCGGCGCTATCCATCAGCATGCGCTAATTCCTCTTTAATAGTTGCCAAAAGCTGGCGATCTTGTTCACTCAGCTCAAGTTCCTCCAAGAGATCTGGACGCAAGAGCAGCGTCCGGCGCAGTGCCTGCTCCCGGCGCCACTCAGCAATCCGCTGGTGGTTACCGGACAGCAAGACCTCTGGAACTGTCATGCCTTCAAACTCCCTAGGCCGTGTATACTGCGGGTATTCAAGGAGCCCTTGGGCGAAGGAATCAGTGTGAACAGCTCCGGAATCTCCCAAAGCCCCCGGCAAAAACCTAACTACTGCATCGATGACCACCATGGCAGGCAGTTCGCCTCCGGTCAGCACATAGTCACCGATGGAAATCTGCCGGGTCACTAAAGCTTCCCTGATCCTTTCATCGACCCCTTCATAATGCCCGCACACCAGCACTAAGCGTTCTTCTTGAGAGAGCTCCTCTGCCAATCGATGACCAAATACCTCACCTTGCGGACTCATGAGGATAACGGGAGCGGTCTCTCCACCCAGTACATGCCTAACAGCATTGAACACCGGCTCAGGTTTCATGACCATACCGGCTCCTCCGCCAAAGGGATAGTCATCAACCTGGCGATGTCGACCGTGGGCAAAATCCCTAATGTTCCACAGATGTATATCAACTATACCTGCAGCCCGGGCTCGCCCCAGGATACTGGTATCAAGGGGGCCCTGGAACATCTCTGGAAACAACGTGAGGACATCTATTCGCATCAGTTGGCACCTCCCGCTTACTGTCCTTCCAGTAGTCCCGGGAGTAACCTCACCAGCATTCGCCCTTCCCGCAGGTCTACATCCAGAACCACATCTTTAACTGCGGGCAGCAGAATCTCACCTTCCCCATCTGCCGGTTCCACGACGTATACATCATTGGCGCCAGGCTGCAGCACTTCCTTCAGCCTTCCCAAGTACTTACCCTCCTCGGTATGCACCGCAAGGCCGACAAGGTCAAAAATATAGTAATATCCTGGCGGGAGCTCTACTGCCTCTTCCCTGGGAACCAAAAGCAGTTTTCCCCGGAGCTTTTCGGCGGCATCTCGGGATTCAGCTCCGCCTATCCGGCAGATCAGCTGATCCTTTTGCCTGCTCAGGAGGGAAAAACCCATTAGCTCTGGTTCGGTATCGCCTGTACCTACGTACACTTCAGCTAAAGAATCAAACCGCTGAGGATAGTCGGTATGGGGCAGTACCTTTACAGCTCCCCTGACGCCGTGGGGTCTGGTGATCTCGCCAATGACCACCCAAGCCCTTGAACCTTTCACGCTTCTAGCCGCCCTTCCCGCAGTTCTATCACCTTATCATCCTTGGTTACTATTTCCACGTAGAGCTTCGCACTGAGATCATCGCCAACAGAGACTTCGGTCCAGCTATCCAGCGTACCACGGGCTATCTCTTCGCCAGTCTCCAGCTTGTCTATATCCAGCATTTGCTCGGTCAACTGTTCCCGAGCTTGGCGCCGCTTCTGCTTTTCTTCCTCTATCTGCTGGCGCATCTCCATAGCTCTTTTCAGGTTCTGCCTCTCTAGCTCCGGCAATATCCGCTTGCCTTGAAACTCCAACTGCTGTATCTCCATGTCCAAGCGGTTGATGGCCCGACTTAGTTCCTGACGCAGCTCTTCCTTCAGCTGGTCAGTGACTACAGCTTTCCAAACAACTGGCCGCTTGATGGTGATTTTGTCCATGCAATCACCTCCCTAAGGCCAGGCTAAGTCCGCCTTAGAGGTAAGCTAAGAGATCTCCATCTGTCTAGTCGATGATCTCTACGTGCACCATCTTCCCCTCTTTGGTGGCAGCCGCCTTGACTACAGTACGAATGGCCTTGGCAATCCGACCTTGCTTTCCGATTACCTTGCCCATATCATCCGGTGCCACCCGCAGTTCTACAATCAGGGATCTTTCGCCCTCAACTTGGCTAACCTGCACCTCATCCGGTTGCTCGACTAGTGCCTTGGCAATAAACTCAACAAGCTCCCTCATCATTTACAGCCCTCCTACTGCGCTGCCTTGCGCAATGCCGTGAACTTGTCCATGACGCCCGCTTCGGTCAGCAGGTACTTGGCGGTATCCGAGGGCTGGGCACCTTTCTTCAGCCAATCAATGGCCTTCTCTTCGTCCACTACTATCTTAGCTGGCTCCTGCAAGGGATCATAATATCCCAAGGTATCGATGAATCGGCCATCCCGGGCCGCCCGCGAATCAGCTACCACCAAACGATAGAAAGGCCTCTTTTTGGCACCCATTCTCTTTAGACGGATTTTTACAGCCATAGAATAGATCCTCCTCCTTCCTAACTATTCTCATCTATACTGGCGGGCTGAAGGCTTCTCCAACCGCCAATGATTAACCAATCCCGCCGGCAAAACCCGGCGGTCCTTGGCAACCATTCTCTACTTCTACTGGAAGAAACTGAAGGGTCTGGCCCGCTTGCGGCGCTTGGCCTTCTTGTCCAAGGCACCTAACTGCCGCAGCATCTGCCGGGTTTGATTAAACTGCTTAAGCAGCCTGTTTACATCTTGCACCTTGGTACCACTGCCGTTGGCAATCCGCCGCTTCCGGCTGCCGTCAATAATCTCGGGCCGGAGCCGTTCCTCAACGGTCATGGATTTGATGATGGCCTCAATCTGGCCAAACTGCCTCTCATCCACTTGCAGACCCCGCAGGCCCTTCATTCCCGGAACGCCCGGCAGCATATCCAGCAGCTGATCCAGGGGACCCATGTTCCTAACCTGCTCCAGCTGCTCAAGGAAATCTTCGAAGGTGAAATCAGCCCTTCGGAGCTTATCAGCCATTTCCCGGGCTTTATCCTCATCGATTTGGGCTTCTGCCCTCTCGATCAGGGTGAGCACATCACCCATCCCCAAGATCCGAGAAGCCATCCGGTCAGGATGGAAGGACTCCAAGCCATCCAGCTTCTCACTGGTTGCTGCAAACTTGATGGGCTTGCCGGTGACTGCCTTAATGGACAGGGCAGCACCTCCCCGGGCATCGCCATCGAGTTTAGTCAAGATAATGCCGTCAATATCTAGATTTTCGTTGAAGCTGCTGGCCACATTCACAGCATCCTGGCCGGTCATCGCATCAACTACCAAAAGCACCTGATGGGGAGACACCGCTTCATCAATAGCTCTAAGTTCCCCCATGAGCTCCTCATCGATATGCAGCCGGCCTGCGGTATCTAGAATCAAAATATCATTGCCGTAGCGCTTGCTGTGCTCCACCGCTGCCTTGGCGATATCCACGGGACTTACCTGATCACCCAGGGTAAAAACCGGAAGCTGCAGCTGCTCACCAAGAACCTGGAGCTGTTTGATGGCTGCGGGTCTATATACGTCAGCTGCCACAAGGAGCGGCCGGTGTCCCTGCTTATGCAGAAGTCTAGCCAGCTTGGCGCCGCTTGTAGTCTTTCCTGCTCCCTGGAGTCCCACCAGCATTATAATTGTGGGAGGCTGGGAAGCCAGCTCCAACTTGCTCTGACTGCCCCCCATCAGCTGGGTTAGTTCTTCATGAACGATCTTGATTACCTGATGGGCTGGTGCCAGAGAGGTCATGACCTCTTGTCCCACTGCCCGCTCCCTGACCCGGGCTGTAAAGTCTCTCACTACTTTATAATTAACATCTGCCTCTAGAAGTGCCAGCCGCACTTCCCGCAGAGCCTCTTTCACATCCTGCTCTGTCAGCTTGCCCCTACCCCGGAGCTTGCCCAGAGTATTCTGGAGTTTCTCTGCCAGCGAACTGAAAACCGCCATACTGGCCCTCCTCTATCCTTATGCCGACGGCGTCCCCGCCGGATTACTTCTCCCATGCCGCAGCTGCTCCAGATCTAAAACTCTTCAATCAGTTCTGCCAGTAGCTCCTGGGCTTCTGCCAGCCGCCTTCGACCAGATTCTGAGACAGCTGCCAGGGACAGTTCATCGGCCAACTCTCTAAGCCTTCCTTGAAGCCTTTCCAGCTGCTCCCGCTGGCGAACATAGCGCTTAATTAAGCCCAGCTTCTCCTCGAAATTGGTCAGGGTTTTTTGTGAACGCTGGATTATGTCATATACAGCTTGGCGGGTAATACCGTACTGCTGCGCGATTTCCCCCAGGGACAAGTCGTCCTGGTGATACAGAGAGAAGAACAGCCGCTGTTTTTCCGTCAACAGCTGACCATAAAAATCGAAGAGCAATCCCATGTGTACGGTCTGATCTATCATTCCCGCCGCCCCTGTTAAGCAAAATTGGTTTACAGCAGTAGTATACTAGGCTTATTTGGGTCTGTCAACATCATCTTCGCCGGGGAACTCTAAAGACCGATGCCCAAAACCAGCGGCCTATTTAAGCATCAAATAGTGCCGCTACAAAATCCTCAGGATCAAAATCCCGGAGATCATCATAGGCTTCTCCAATGCCGATGAGTTTGACAGGCAGACCCAATTCTTCAGCAATGGCGATGATGATCCCGCCTTTTGCAGTTCCATCGAGTTTAGTCAAGACTACTCCTGTAACGCTTACCGCCTCACTGAAAAGCTTGGCCTGGGAGAGCGCGTTCTGACCTGTGGTGGCATCGACAACCAAAAGCACTTCCGGAGTCCTGCCCTGCAGCTCCCGCTCCACTACCCGGCCGATTTTCTCCAGCTCCTTCATCAGGTTGGTCTTGGTCTGGAGTCTGCCAGCTGTATCGATGATCACCACGTCACAGCCCCGGGCACGGCCGGCCTGGATTGTATCGAAGGCTACTGCTGCTGGGTCAGCTCCCGGCTGATGCTTGACTATCTCAACTCCTACCCGGTTCGCCCAGATCTCCAACTGCTCTATGGCAGCAGCCCGGAAGGTATCAGCAGCTCCGAGGATTACCCTTTTTCCCTGGGACTTAAAGCGGTGGGCCAGTTTAGCGATGGTGGTAGTCTTGCCGGCTCCATTCACGCCGACTACCATGATCACCGCCGGCACATCCTCTGGAAGCTCCAAGGGAGCGGTGTTTGCCGTGAGGATCTCCAAAATTGTCTCCCGCAAGATAGGTCGAACCTCTTCCGGGTCGGTTATGCCTCCAGCCTTAATCTTCTCCCGCACCGCATCAACCAGCCGCAGGGTAGTGTCTACACCGACATCGGCCTGGATCAGTACTTCCTCCAGCTCTTCAAAGAGCTCTTCATCAATGCGCTTGTGGGTAGACAAGAGGCTGTCAACCCTGGCCACAAAGGAGGAACGGGTCCGGCTTAAGCCCTCTTTAAGGCGGGCAAACAACCCCCGGGGACTATCCTGCTTAACATCCCCAGATTCCTTGGAGGCCGCAGGTGTCTCTTCCGGCTCCTCCTGCTTTTGAACAGCATCTGTCCCAAGGGATGAAGTCTCCTTCTCCTCTTTTCTGCCTCGGCGGCGAAGCCAACCAGAAATTCCCATGTCAACTCTCCTCTCTACTAGAGCAATTAGCTTACCGTTGGATTGTTCTCCAAGACTGCAGCTGCTTCATCAAGCTGCACTGACACCAATTGACTGATATGAGCCCTGTTCATAGTAACACCATAGAGTCGATCAGCAGCTTCCATGGTGGTGGGCCGATGGGTAATTATTATAAACTGGGTGTCCGCGGTAAAATCCTTGAGAAGCTGCGTAAATCTCTCCAAATTACCCTCATCAAGAGAAGCATCAATTTCGTCGAGAACACAGAAAGGACTTGGCTTGACCCTCAAGAGGGCAAAGAGCAAACTAATGGCCGTCAGGGCCCGCTCGCCCCCTGAAAGCAAATTGATATTCTGGGGTTTTTTCCCCGGCGGCTTTGCCGAGATGTCTACACCAGCATCTTCCAGCTGATCAGCGTCAATCAGAACCAGCTCAGCACTGCCGCCGCCAAAAAGCTTAGCAAAGATTGCCTGGAACTCCTTCTGCACTGCCCCAAAGGTCTCTTTAAATCTCGCCTTGCAGACGGTATCCATCTCGGCAATTACCTCTCTTAGCTGCCGCTCTGCCTCCAGGAGGTCTTGCTGCTGCCTTTCGAGATACCCGCAGCGCTCCTTTACTTCCTCAAATTGCTTAATGGCTCCTGTATCCACTGGCCCCAGGGCTTGAATCTGCTCCTTGAGCAGCCGAAGCTTCTTGCGCATTTGGCCAGCATCGCCCGACATTACCGGCCCGTCATCAACGGCGTCCGGTGTCATTCCATACTCCTCTGCCATTGTCTCCATAAGCTGGGCCTTCTTCAGTGCTATTTTATCCAAAGACCTCCGGACATCTGCCAGCTGCCCCTGCAGAGTCTCCCGCTGCCGCTGCGTCGCCTTTTGGACTTCTTCCTTTTCACCCAGTGAATTTTCGATTGCCTTCCGCTGCCTGCCGTTATCTGTAAGCTTTGTCTCTATATCGTGAAGCCTTTTTTCTAACTCCTTATACCTGACGTCTAACTGATTGAGCTCCCTTGCCAGTTCACCTTGTTCCCGTTTTAAGCTATCCAGGGCGGCAGCTATCTGTTCAGTGCGCTGGTCAATTTCCAATAGATTCGAGCGGCATCCTCCCGCGGTCTTCTCATCGGCCTGGATTTGGCTTTCCAGTGCCGCAAGATTGACTTTAGCTGCCGTATAGCTTTCCTGAGCACTGGCCTGCTCCCTTTCCAGATGGGATAGCTCAGCCTGCAGAGCAGAGAGCTTCCTCTCCTGCACAGCAGCTTCCCCGTCCAGCCGCTCCATAGTCGCAAGCCGTTTCTCTCTTTCAGCGGCCTCTCCAGCAAGCCTTCGCTCCAGTTCCACCATTTCTATCCGCACCTGGCCTGCTTCCCTTTCCCAGTGGGAAATCTCATTCATGCCCAGGGTAACCGCCTTTTCCAGCTCCTTGGCCTGAAGCTGCAGGCGATGCACCTCGTCCGCCGCTGTCTTAGCCCTAGCTTCAGATTCCCTAAGCTCATTTTCCAAAGCCTCGGCCAGCTTCTCCTCCCGCTGAAGTCTTTCCCGACTCTGGCGGACAGCATCGGCGAGCCGGGATACCTCTTGACGCCTTTGCAAGAGGCCGCTCCGTTCGCTTTGGGGGAGACTCCCTCCAGTTATGGCTCCTCCCGGTGAGACCAGATCACCATCGAGGGTAACGATCCGGCTGAAGCCCCGCCAGCTGCGGCTCAAAGAAACAGCACTGTCAAGGTCTCTGGTAACCACAACCCTGCCTAGAAGATACTCGACGGCTTTCTTGTACTTAGTCTCATACTGAACCAGCTGGGAAGCGATCCCGATAACCCCATCCTGTTCCAGCCGCCTCAGGTCACGCTCCCCGATGGAGCTGGGCCGCAGTCCCGTAAGGGGCAGGAAAGTTGCCCTGCCGGCTTTTTTTTCCTTCAGGAACGCTACCGCCTGCCTTGCCTCCAAGTCGGTCTCTGTAACGATATTCTGAAGACTCCCTCCCAAGGCAACCTCCATGGCAGTCTCCAGCTCCTTTGGAACCTGGATAAGCTCTGTGACCACACCGCAGATGCCGGGAAAGCGGTCTTTATTCTTCATGACCGCCTTAACGCCCCGGCCATACCCCGCATAGTCCCTCTCCATCTCCATTAGAGCTTGATAGCGAGAGCCTAAAAGCTGCACCTTCTCTCGCCAAGACCGTACCACCCCTTCTTGGGCCTTAAGGCGGGATGTGATTTCTTGCTGAAGCCTATTGGAATCCTCTAGAATGGCTGCCTTAGAAGAGAGCTCCTTTCTGGCCTCTGCAAGGGCTGCCTCCTGTTTGGCTGCATCGTTGGTAATTGCCTCAAGCTGCTTTAGTATCTCTTCTAGCCGGCGGGAAAGAACCGAGTACTGTTCCTGCCACAAGGCCTTGCGGCTGTCTCCTACCTCGATCTCCGATTGGATCTCAGCCCGCATCTGGCGGGTGCTTTCCAGGGCTGTCTTAGCCTTTGCCATCTCTTTGAGGAGCCTTTCCCGCTCCCCTTCCCGTTGGATGTGAGCTGCATCCCAGTTTGTCAGACCTTTCAGCTCATCGGCCCTCTGCCTTCTAAGGGAACGGAGCCGCCAAAGGCAGTCAGCAAGGTCCCTGCGCACCTGTTCCCGCCTTCTCTGCAGTTGGCTAAGCTCATCCACCATCCGCTGCCGGTCGGTTTCCGAATACTTAAGTCTCTCTCCCAGGGTGTCTTGGCGTCGGCGGACCTCTCCCATATTCTCAATGGTCTGGGCCCTAAACTCCTGCAGCTTTGCAGCAAGCTTCTCAAGTTCCCTGGATTCCAGCTTCAAAGCAAGGGCCGCCTTTTCTACCTGCCGCTGCTCTTCATCAAGTCCCCCAAGATCCGATAGGAGCTGCGCTTCTTCCTTAAGCCGGCCCTCACTCTCCCTTGCCAGGTCCCACCATTCCTTGGCACATAGTGCTTGTCCCAGCTTCTGGTATTCCTCAGCAAGGCCCAGGTACTTCTCAGCTTTGGCTGCCGCCTTTTCCAGGGGCTCCAGCTGCCTGCTCAATTCGATAATAATGTCATTTAGGCGGACTAGATTTGTTTCGGTATCTGCCAGCTTCTTTACTGCCTCCATCTTCCGGGTGCGGTATTTCCCTATACCGGCAGCTTCTTCGATGATGAGGCGCCGTTCCTCCGGTCGGCTGGACAAAATTTCATCGATCTGGCCTTGACCGATGAGCCAGTACCCCTCCCGGCCGAGACCAGTGTCCAGGAAAAGATCTCTGATATCCCGCAGGCGGCAGGGCGATTTGTTAATCAAATACTGGCTCTCGCCTGAGCGGTATACCCGCCTGGTAACCGTAACTTCATCAAATTCAAGGCCGAGATGACCCTGACAGTCACCGAGGGTGAGGGAGACAGAAGCCATACCCAGGGGCCCTTTGCCGGAACTGCCGGCGAAAATGATATCCTGCATGGTATCACCCCGCAGGGAGCGGGCACTCTGCTCTCCCAAAACCCACCGCACTCCATCGGCGATATTGCTCTTGCCGCTCCCATTAGGACCAACAATGGCAGTGATGCCCCTGCCAAACTCCAATTTGGTTCTTTCTCCAAAGGATTTAAACCCGTTGATTTCCAGTTGTTTAAGATACAAGGGGCCACCTCCACTCACCAGAGTCTATGGCCTGTGCAACAAACTCCTCTTCAACAAAAAGGCCGGCCTAAGTCGCCGGACCCCTCTAATATTCTATGGGAAGCTGTTTTATCCCTTTTTCAACAGCTGATTTTGCTTAAGTCTATTCTGCCCGCAGCTCCAACTTGGGCAGCTTTCTGTACAGATCTTCTCGGCGTCTTACCCGCACCGGCACCTTGGGACTCAATAGGGAACCGTGTTCAGTCAGAATCCGCCGAAGCTTAAGCCGCACTCTGGTACGGGCATTATCTACTGCCTTGGCATTGACACCGATGGCAGCTTCGATTTCAGCACTGGAGTAACCCTGCAGGAACATGGAGATCACCGTATATTCCAGAATGGACAGGTGGTTCTCCAGTACCGTCTTCAGCCTCTGATTCACTATCCTCTCCGCAACAACTTCCTCAGGGTCCACCGAGGCATCATCCACAGCTACATAATCCAGTATGGTGCGGGTTTCCTCCTGATTGACAAAGGCGTGGATTGAGACAGCATCATTCAAAGCCTTGTGCTTATTGCCGTTGGTCTGCTTGATTACATTATAAATCTTGCGGAGGATACAGATATATGCAAAGGAAGAAAACTTCACATTCTTGTCCGGATCGTACTCTTCAATAGCGCTCAAGAGTCCGATCATGCCCTCCTGCATTAGATCTTCGAACTCTAAGAAACTGGCATAGTGATTCCGGGCAATTCGCTTCACCATGGGAATGTATTTGCTCACCAGTTCCTCCCGGGCCTTTCTATTTCCTCTTCTAACCTGCCGGATTAGTTCTAAATCACGCTCCTGGTTTTTTCCAGCCAAGGCGTTCCCTCCTTGTCCAGCGGTAGATCCCTTTCATATATATTGCTTGTCTACCAGAAATAGAACAGAAGGCAATAGAAAAGCCCCTGCTGATCACAGGAGCTGTGGATAACCTACACAACATGACTTAGGTGGATTGACCCAGTGCTTACCGGCCGGCATCTTTTTCTGCTAGGAAATTCAAGGCTCTGCGGGCAGCATCCTGCTCTGCATCTTTCTTTGTCTTGCCCTGACCTCTGCCGAGAACCTGGCCCCGCCATTTAACCATCACATGGAATGTCTTATCATGGTCGGGACCCTGTTCATGGTAAACATCGTAGACAGGAACGTCGGAGCTGTACTGCTGCACCCTCTCCTGCAGGGCGCTCTTGGGATCGATAAAGTCTCTGCTCTGCCAGATATCCTGCACATCATCTCCCAAAAGCCGCAAGATAAAATCCCGGCAAGCCCCATAATCCAATTCCAAATACATGGCGCCGATGACCGCTTCCAACGCATCACTAAGCAGTGAATCCAGGTTGCGGCCGCCAGCTTGAGCCTCTCCCCTGCTGACGAGAAGGTAGTCGCCAAGCTCAAGACTTCTAGCTTTCTCCGCCAGTGTGTGTTCACTCACTACTACCGAACGCAGCCGCGCCAATTCTCCCTCAGGAGCCGATGGGAAGCATCGATAGGTGTGCTCACTGATCACCAGCTCCAAGACTGCATCGCCCAGGAATTCCAACCGTTCATTATGATGCCCGGAAAGTCCTTGTTCATTGGCATAAGACTTATGAATGAGGGCTTGATGCAGGAGTCTGTACGATGGAAAGGCAACACCGAGGTGGGCTTCGAGGCCCTTTAAAGCCGCAATCCTTTCCCGAGTCAACGTGTCCGTCATGGCCCACCCCTTTTATTCACTGGTTAGTTTCTTGGCTATCAAGACTGCATTGTGGCCGCCAAATCCAAAGGAATTGCTCATGACGACATTGAGTTCCTTGGGACGGGCTGTATTGGGTACATAATCCAGATCACAATCTGGATCCGGCTCTTCATAGTTAATGGTCGGCGGAATCAAGCTGTGTTCCATAGCAAGCAGACTGGCAATCAGCTCTACTCCGCCGGCTGCACCTAGGAGATGACCGGTCATGGACTTTGTGGAGCTGATGGGCACTGAAGCTGCCTGCTGACCGAAGACCCGTTTGATAGCCACAGTCTCGAAATAATCATTGTACTTGGTAGAAGTCCCATGGGCATTGATATAGTCTACATCTTCAATGGTGAGTCCAGCATCATTCAAAGCCGCCAGCATGGCCCGGGCGGCACCTTCGCCTTCCGGAGCCGGAGTTGTAATGTGGTATGCATCACCAGTTGCGCCGTATCCTACCAATTCGCCATAGATCTTGGCACCCCGAGCCCGGGCGTGTTCCAACTCCTCCAAGATCACAATGCCGCTGCCCTCGCCCATTACAAACCCATCCCGGCCGGCATCGAAGGGGCGGGATGCCCGTTCCGGCTCATCATTGCGGGTTGACAGGGTCTTGGCCGAACAAAATCCGCCCATGGCCAGCTTGCCTAAGGGTGCCTCTGCCCCGCCGCTGATCATGATATCTGCCTCTCCCCGTTGAATAACCCGGAAGGCATCGCCGATAGAGTGGGCTCCAGAGCAGCACGCAGTTACTGTACAAGCATTATGTCCCTTAGCTCCAAACTGGATTGAGACCTGTCCGGCAGCCATATCGGCGATCATCATCGGTACAAAGAATGGACTAATCCGATTAACACCTTTAGTAACAAGGGTGAGAGCCTGCTCCTCCAGGGTCTCAATCCCGCCTACACCGGAACCGATGAGCACACCGGCCCGTTCCCCCAAGGGAACCTCTTGGTCCAAACCTGCATCGGCTAAAGCAAGGGCAGCCGCGGCAACAGCAAACTGGGTAAAGCGGTCCATACGGCGGGCGTCTTTCCTATCCATATAATTTAACGGTTCAAAATCCGGTACCTCCCCGGCGATCTGTGAAGCGAGTTCACTAGGGTCAAACCGGGTGATACGCCTGACACCGGAACGGCCATTGGCTAAACCATCCCAGAAGGCTTCTTTGCCAATGCCTAGAGGTGTGACTACCCCTATTCCGGTCACCACTACTCGCCTCATATTACGTCTCACCTCAATTGGGCCGCCCCCCAGAGGGGATGAGTCCCGTATGAACGGGACTCACAATCCACAGCCTACTCAATATTCTCCTTAATATACTTCACTGCATCCCCAACATTGGTGATCTTCTCTGCATCCTCATCGGGGATCTCCAGATCAAATTCTTCTTCCAATGCCATCACCAGTTCCACTAGGTCCAGTGAATCGGCACCGAGATCATCAACAAAGGACGCCTCATTGGTCACTTCGTCTGGATCCACTCCAAGCTGTTCTACAACGATCTCTTTGACCTTTTCTAATACATCCATTCTACCCAGTCACCTCCTTATTTGCCAAGGCTATCATAGCACCGGCTCTAAGACTAATCTGCCACTCGGTGGACCAAATGATTGAAGACATCAGTCCATAACCAATCCACCATCAACGTTGATTGTCTGACCGGTGATGTAGCGGGCATCATCGCTGGCGAGAAACGCTACCGCAGCCGCGACATCCTCGGGACGCCCGATCTCACCCAAGGGAACTTGGTCAAGTAAAGCTTTCCGCTGAACCTCATTCAGGGCATCGGTCATGTCAGAGGCAATAAACCCCGGGGCAATGCAGTTCACAGTGATGCCCCTGCTGGCAACTTCCCTGGCCAGGCTCTTGCTGAAACCAATCAAGCCGGCTTTAGAAGCGGCATAGTTGGTCTGTCCGGGATTGCCCATCTAGCCGACAACCGATGCTATGCTGATTATCCGGCCCCCGCGCTGCTTCAGCATCGGGCGCAAAACCGCCCGACTAAATAAGAAAGCCCCTTTTAGATTAACATCCAAAACCGTATCCCATTCGGATTCCTGCATGCGCATAAGGAGACCATCTCTGG
>JAAYGR010000112.1 GCA_012727675.1 Bacillota bacterium | reverse complement strand
CAGTTCTAACCTCTAGAGAGACTCCATCTAGTGCCCTCGTACCCGGAAAATCCTTGGTCACATTGCGGATCTCAAATAAAATATCATCAGGTGGCAATGCCCGTCTCCTCCATTTCCAAAGGGCAGCGTCTCCATTTGCTGCAGCTAAAGCTGTAGGGGTGTACCCCCCCAAGCCGCTGGTGCTTAGGGGGCGCTCCCCTTTGATTTTGGAATAGGTTACTGCTTATCGGGCCACTGATCCCTGGGAATATTGCGGTAGACATCCTCTAGGGTGTGGAAACCGCCCAGTACGATGACCTCGTAGAGGTTATCTTTCGTTACAGGTATCACATCAACGAATATGGCATCCTGTTCGATGCCTTTGGCTTCGTTGACATACTTGCCGTTAATCATATGCTCGATGGAGTTGCCCCGGGCTAACTCTACGGCAGCTATCATAGCTGTATCAGCGAGGATGCGGACATCTTTGAACACGGTCACCGTCTGGGTTCCCTCCGCCACCCGCTGACAGGCTACCAGATCAGCATCCTGGCCGCAGGTAGGTACCTTACCGGCTAGGCCCTGCTCCTGGAGCGCTTGCACAGCGCCGCCGGCTGTGCCGTCATTGGCACAGATAACAGCATCGATTTGATTGGAATGGGCAGTTAGCGCATTTTCCACGTGCTTCAGGGCTTCTTCTGGACTCCAGGCATCGCACCACTGCTCGCCTAACAGCTCAATATCGCCGCTGTCAATCAAGGGCTGCAGTACCTGGAACTGTCCCTTTCGAATCAGATAGGCATTGTCATCGGTAGGTGAGCCGCCCACCCAGAAATACCGTCCCTTGGGAACTTGTTCAACAACCGCCTTGGCCATTTCATAACCAACCCTGACACTGTCAAAAGATACGTATATGGCCTCCGGATGATAAATGGCAACATCATAGGCAATACACGGTATCCCTTCACTGGCAGCCATCTCTACTCCGGTGGCCGCAACATCGCTGTTTCTGGCAATAATGATCAAGGCATCGACGCCCCGGGCAATGAGATTTTCAATCTGTGAGTTTTGCACAAACTCGTCGTTGTTGGCATCGGTGAATACAACCTCAACGCCTAACTCTTCGCCTTTCTCCTTGAGGAGTATCTGTTCACGGGCCCAGCGCTCCTCGGAAAGGCTGCGAATGGAAACACCGATGGTAATATCACGGGCAAAGGCAGGTACCGCACTTACAACAGCCAAGGACACCAGTAACACAAGCACTACACCCACAACCAACCTGGTGTTTTTCATCCCTCATCCTCCCTTGTAGTCTCAACCTCTTAGCTCGTCTTGCTATCCCCACAGTCTTTCACCCAGATGACAACTGGATTCCACAATGTTCATACCTCAGCCGCCTTCCGCCAGCAATCACTCCTTTCATGCGACGTGTAGGCTAGGTTCTCGCGAGTGGGGGAGTGCGTTGCCCCCGTAAAACCTGGCATGTCAGCCGCTTTGTCTGCAGACTATTCTGAAATTTCTCGGCATTATGCGAATTTCCTTTAAAATTTCCTGGCTCCTGTTTTTTGGACCCTT
>JAAYGR010000111.1 GCA_012727675.1 Bacillota bacterium | reverse complement strand
GCGACATATTTCTTATGCCCCACGTTATCTGGATCTTAGCCATAGTGGCTGTGCTGCTCATCGTTTTGCAGTACATTCTGCGGGGCACAATGGTCGGCACAGCTATGCGGGCTGTTGCTCAGAATCACACGGCTGCCTGGCTGATGGGTATTCGTAATGACCGGATGATTGCCCTAACATTCTGTTTGAGTACAGCCATCGCTGCAGTGTCAGGTATATTGATTACTCCAATTATCCCCTTGACACCTGATATGGGGGGAATGCTTTCTGTCAAGGCGATGGCCGCCGTCTTGATCGGGGGCCTTGGCAGCTTTAGCGGCACCCTAATTGGCGGTATTGCTGTGGGTATTGCTGAAACGGTTTTTGCTACCCTGGTGACTCCTACGTATAAAGACGTCTTCATCTTTCTAGTTCTCGTCGGGTTCTTGCTGGTAAGACCCGGAGGTATCTTTAGAGCACAGATTTCGGAAAAGGTGTAGTGGAAGGAGGGGTGATATGAACAACATTAAGGTGTTTTGGAACCGGTATGGGCTTCTAGTAGTAGCGGTACTGCTGCTGCTTACTCCACAGTTTACCAGTCAGTATGAATTTTACGTAGTGCAGCGGGGAGTCCAGAACGCGATGCTGGTGCTCGGGCTGGTGATGCTTATTGGCTACACAGGTCTCATGACCTTGGGAAGTGCTGCCCTACTGGCTACCGGTGCGTATACTTATGGAATCCTTATGCTGAGGCTGGGGTGTTCACCCCTCATTGGAACAATCGGTGCCGTGTTATTCACCACCGTTGTCGGTACCCTGCTGGGAATCCCGGCTTTTAGGCTTTCAGGGCCGTTCTTGGTGGTGACTACGGTGGGGTTTGGTGAAATCGTGAGAATCCTCATTCTCAACTGGGAGCCTCTTACCAGGGGACCCTATGGCCTTTCGGGATTCCGGCCGGTGATGCCTACTACCCGCGGGGTATACTACTTGATGGTTGTGGTACTCATCTTACTTGCTATAGTCACAGAGAGAATCGGCCGCTCAAGGCTGGGCCTGGCAATGAAAGCTGTCAAAGAGGATGAAGTGGCTGCCGAGGTCATGGGAGTAAACGTAAGAAGGGTGAAGTTAGTTTCAAATGCCCTGACGGCGGCCTTGGCAGGCCTGTCAGGAGTATTCTTAGCAAGCCTAACTGGTTATCTAAATCCTGATTCCTTTACATCCAATGAGAGCACCAGCTATCTGTTGATGGTTGTGATGGGAGGTATGAGCAACGTAGTCGGTTCCATAATCTCCTCCCTATTCCTCACGGTACTGCCGGAGGTACTGCGCTTTCTGGCTGAAAGCCGACTGCTTGTATACTCCCTGATTCTCCTTGTGTACTTGCGTCTCTACCATGTTCGAGGTAGCAGTAAAGTAAGGGCCAAGTCTGCTGGGTCCAGAGGTAGGAGTTGAAAGCATGGGAATAGACAAGAACGGCAATATCGTTTTGAAAACTGATTCTTTGACTAAGCGTTTTGGTGGACTGGTAGCAGTCAATAATCTCAGCTTTGAGGTCCATGAGGGTCAGATATGTGCTTTGATTGGTCCCAACGGATCCGGCAAGACTACAGTACTGAACCTAATTACCGGGATTTACCCCATTGATGGCGGACGTATCGACTTTCTCGGTGAGCAGATCAATGGTTTGCCATCCCATGCCATCTGTTGGCGAGGGATTGCCAGGACTTTCCAAAACATCCGGATTCTAGGTTCGCAGACAGTATTTGATAATGCCCTGCTGGGCAAGGGTTATGGTAATGGAGGGGCCGGGGTTTTTCAGATAATGTTCGATACGGCAAAGCACCGCCAGGAAAGGGCCGCCTTTGCCGAGGAAGTCGATGAAGTGCTGAAGTTTGTGGGTCTTGAAGATGTCCGAAATGAACTGGCTCGGAATCTCCCTTACGGTAGACAGCGGATCCTTGAAATTGCCAGGGCTTTGGTTACTAAGCCTAAACTCTTGCTTCTTGATGAGCCGGCAGCTGGGCTGAACTCAGCGGAGATCTATACGCTCATGGAGCTGATCAAGAAGATTAATGAAACCGGTATCTCGGTGTTTGTCATCGAGCACCGCATGGAGCTGGTTGGAGAGCTGGCAGATTGGGTCTTTGTGCTCAACTATGGCAGCAAAATTGCCGAAGGGACCTTTGACGAAATCAGGGAAAACCCAGCTGTCATTGAAGCTTATCTTGGCAAAGGGAGGGACTGAGCTTGCTCAAGATCGAGAATCTTACTGTTGCATATGAGGTTGCCCCGGTCTTGCATAGTATCAACCTGCAAGTACAAGAAGGCCAGATTGTAGCACTTTTGGGTGCCAACGGAGCGGGCAAGTCCACCACTTTGAAGACAATTTCGGGATTGGTCCGCCCAATGGAAGGCAGCGTCAGCTTCGGCGGCAAGGAGATAACTAAGCTCCGGCCCGATGAAATTGTGGAATTGGGTATTGCCCACGTTCCTGAAGGCCGTCTGGTATTTCCGGGCCTCACGGTTGAGGAAAACTTGAGGATTGGGTCATATACTCAGAAATTTACTCAAGCGGAGATCAAGGCGGAGCTGGAAAACGTGTATGAGCTGTTTCCCCGCTTGGCTGAGCGCAAGCGTCAGCTGGCCGGGACCATGTCCGGCGGTGAGCAGCAGATGCTGGCCATCGGCAGGGCGCTGATGTGCAAACCTAAGCTGTTGATGTTGGATGAACCGTCCTTGGGATTGGCACCGGTTATCATAGACTCAATTATGGAGAAGATCACTGAAATCAATCAGCACGGCACCACTATACTGCTGATTGAACAGAACGCCCACTTGGCACTGGAAGTGTCTCACTATGCTTATGTCTTGTCTGTCGGAAAAGTGGTCAGTGAAGGTCAGAGTGCAGATCTGGCCAAGGATAAAGCTATGCTGGCCGCCTACTTGGGTGGCAGCTAAAACAAAAAGGAAAGGAGAAAGGCTTTGGACAAGGTTCGTGTTGGTATTGTAGGAGCTGGTTTCGTATCACACCTGCACATGAATGCATACCTCAGGGTAGCAGGTGTACCTATTGAGGTAGTTGCCATTGCAGATATCAATAAGGAGCAGGGTGAGAAATTTGCCGCACAGTACGGCATCAAGCAGGTTTACACAGACTATCGCGAGCTTCTGGATAACAAGGATATTGATGTAGTGGACGTATGTGTGCCCAACATCCTTCACCATCGGGTATGTATTGACACAGCCGAAGCCGGCAAGCACATCATCTGCGAGAAGCCTCTAACCGGTTACTTCGGAGAAGACTTGGACGTTGATCCCATGGAGGTCGGCAAGATCTCCCGTCTAGATATGTACAAGGGCGCTGTGAAGAACTCCCAGGAGATCTTAGATGCAGTGGCCAGGAACAATGTCAAGCTTTGCTATGCAGAGGATTTTGTCTATGCACCTCCTGTTCTGAAGGCCAAGCGCCTATTAGAAGCCAGCGGCGGTACAATTCTAGAGCTGCGGTCTGAAGAAAGCCACAGCGGTTCCCATGCCAAGTACGCCCGCTATTGGCATCAGGCTGGCGGCGGCTCACTGCTGAGACTAGGCTCCCATCCCCTCGGGCTGGTTATCCATCTGAAGCAGTGGGAAGGCATGATGAAGACAGGCAAGCCCATCGGCGTCCGCTCTGTAATGGCCGATGTAGCCAACGTCACCCATACCGATGTCTTCCGCAAGACCACGGGTGAAAGATGGCTGGTGGATGAGTGGCATGATGTTGAGGATTGGGCAACTGTGGTGCTCACCTTTGAAGACGGCACCAAAGGCCTTGTCCTGTCCAACGACATCACCCTAGGCGGAATAGTGAACACGCTGAATATCTATGCCAACAACAACGTAATTAAGGTGGACATGGCTGCCAACGATGCCATCAAGGCCTATGCGCCCACAACCGAGGTCTTTGGCGATGAGTATATCAGCGAAAAGGTCCAGACCAAGGCCGGCTGGAGCTTCCCATCGCCGGACGAGGACTGGATGCGGGGCTATCCCCAGGAGATTCAGGACTTTATGGAGGCGGTATACCACGATCGCGATCCTGTATCCAATCAAATTCTGGGGCATGAAGTTGTGCGGGTAACATACGCAGCCTATCTCAGCGCAGAACAGGGCAAGCGGATCGATCTTGCAGAACTCGACGCAAGTCTTAAGAAGTAACAAAGGAGGCGACAACCATGATGAAAGCTGCAGTCAAGGTTGATGAACAGAAAAGATTTGTTATTCAAGAAGTCCCGATTCCCAAGATTGGACCCAATGAAGCACTGGTTAAGGTGTCGGCAACAGGCCTTTGCGGCTCCGATATAGCCATTAAGAACAATACTTTTATGGGGCGCCACGGCCCCGTGAAGCTCCCCATCATTCCCGGCCACGAGTTCTCCGGCGAAGTTGTGGAAGTAGGGGCAGGGGTCCGGGACGTTAAGGTTGGAGACCGGGTGACATCCAGCTGCCTGTGGGGCTGCAGAGAGTGCCGTGCTTGCAAAACCCGGATACTCAACCGCTGCCGCAATTGGGTTCATGTCGGTATCGATGTTGACGGCAGTTTCGCTGAGTATATAGCTGTCGATGCAGATATCCTGTTTAAGGTGCCGGATTTCATCACCGATGAGCAGGCTGCAATTATTGAACCGGCAACAACCGGTGTTCGGGCCGTCAGGACCAACCATATCAAACCGGGCAGTTTCATTGCTATGCTGGGACCAGGTCCCTTTGGTCTCTTCATCATGCAGGCGATGGCGACCACTTCACCCAAGCGTCTGGTTATGATCGGATTTAGCTCCGACAAAGAGCGTCTGGAGTTGGCCAAAGAACTTGGAGCTACCGATGTAATCGAAGCAGATAAAGTGGATCCAGTAGAGGCAATCAATGAGATGACCAAGGGTGACGGTGCCGACGTAGTTGTGGAAGCTACCGGTGACGTCAATGCAGTGACTCAAGCGATGGAGATGGCAGGAGCAGGCGGTCTCGTCCTCATGGGCGGCAGCGGCTTCGGCGGCAAATCAGTGAGCTTTAAGCCCTGGAACGTTGTTCGTGATGAGAAGATGCTGAAGGGTCTGCAGGGATTTGAGTGGGCAGATTATCTGATGCTCCTCGATTTGGTTCAGGCAGGGAAGATTAAGTTTGATCCCTTAATCAGCTCGGTTCAGCCCCTGGAGACTGTTAATGAAGCCTGTGAATTAGTGGAGGCTAAGAAAGCATACAAGATCGTGCTGCGCCCATAGGCTAGTCCTCAGTGACAAGGTGGTGGGTAGTACCAGTGGCCAAGACAGTCATGGAAAGACTCATAGAACAGAAACCAAACCTGCGCTCCTCCGAGGAAAAGGCAGCTGATTATATCATCGCCCATGCCAGGGAGGTCGTGAATCTGCCCATAACTGAACTGGCAGCCCGGATAGGAGTGAGCGAAGCAACCATCGTGCGGATGTGCCAGAAGGTGGGCTATCGGGGTTTCCAGGAGCTGAAGATCAATTTGGCCATTGAAATCGTCAGCCCTATCCAGGCCGTCCACGAAGAGATCAGCGAAAACGACGATATGGAAGCTGTTATGCAGAAAGTGGTCACCGCGTACATCACCGCCTTGGACAGCACCCTCCAGGTCGTTTCATCATCAGAACTGTCTCGGGCTGTAGACTTCCTGTCTGCAGCCCGCTCCATCCAGTTCTACGGAGTGGGAGGCTCAGGTCCTGTAGCACAAGACGCAGCCCACAAGTTCATGAAAACCGGAAAGCCTGTAGTGGCCTATACCGATACGCATATGCAGGCTATGGCTGCATCCCTTACAGAGCCGGGGGATGTGATTGTGGCCATTTCCCACTCCGGCAGCAGCCGCGATATTATTGATGCCTTGAGCATAGCCAAATCCAGGGGAGTTACGACCATCGGTTTATGTCACTATGCCCGGGCACCTATAGACAAAGTACTGACCATTAAACTCGGCACCTCATCGTATGAAACCCTCTATCGCATGGAGAGCACATCATCCAGAATCGCTCAGCTTGCCATAATCGATGCACTGTTTATTGGAGTTTGTCTCCGTGACCCTGAGAAAGCGGTGAAGAATATACGTCTCACCAGGGAAGTTATCGCCCCGAAGCGCTTCTAGTCTACAAGATGGCATTTAGCATTAGATGGATGTTGAAATACAGCACCGTCAGTTGTTAGGGGGACTCTTATGAACAAGAAAATTTTAGTAACACCAAGAACCTTCGGTAAGGCTGACCCGGTTCCCATGCAAATGCTCAAGGAAGCGGGCTGTGAAGTCATTTCTAATCCTTATGGACGCCTATTAACCGAAGAAGAGATTTCTGAACTCATACAAGATGTAGACGGAATCATCGTTGGACTTGATCCTCTAAATGCCTCTGTCCTCAGCAAGGCTGAGCGTCTCAAGGCCATATCCAAGTACGGGGTTGGTGTCAACAACATAGACTTGGAGTATGCCACCGAGCGGGGGATAATTGTTGCCAATACCCCGGGGGCTAACAGCTTGGCAGTGGCCGAGCTAGCTATTGGACTTATGTTTGCGGTTTCAAGGCGAATTTGCGTTTCTGACCGAAACATTCGCCAGGGCAAGTGGCAGCAGTATCCCGGCCTGCAGATTAAGGGGAAGACAATTGGACTCATAGGAACCGGGCAAATCGGCAGACATACAGGGGAGCTGGCCCGGGGGTTGGGTATGGAGGTAATCTGCTACGACCTTTATCCCGATGAGGAGTGGGCCGAATCGATAGGTGCCAAGTACGTGGCACTGCAGGAGATCATCACTGATT
>JAAYGR010000110.1 GCA_012727675.1 Bacillota bacterium | reverse complement strand
GGATTGTTGCCATAGTCAGCCCGGAATCAGCGCCGATCAAGCGGATTATCCAAGAAGCTAGAGAGAACGGCATGCTTGTGGATGCTACATATGGAAGGCGTACCCGTGCAGTGATTATTACCGATAGCGATCATGTTATTCTTTCAGCTGTGCAGCCTGAGACTGTTGCTCACCGATTGACCAGTAAGGAGAAAGAGATTTCAGGCGAATCGCTGGACTAGAGGTATTTTTGGAGGGCTTGTGTGGTGCAGCGGGGTTTTCTCTTGATACTTTCCGGTCCTTCGGGAGCCGGTAAGAATACAGTATTAGATGCAGTGCTGAAGCGCTGCCCAGATGTGGTATACTCTGTATCGGCGACCACCCGTCCCCGTCGGCCGAGGGAAGAGGATGGCCGGGATTATTTCTTTCTGACCAGGGAAGAGTTTGAAAGACGCATTGCAGAAGATGGGTTCCTTGAGTGGGCAGAGTTCTGCGGAAATTACTACGGCACACCTCTGACCTTTGTCCGGGAATCCTTGGACCGGGGTGAGGTGATAGCCATGGATATCGACATTCAGGGGGCCCGCCAAGTCAGGGAGAAGATGCCGGAGGCCATATTGGTATTCTTGCTGCCGCCTACCATGGCGGAGCTCGAGAAGCGGCTGCGGGGCCGTTCCTCCGACAGCGCTGCTGCCATAGAGCGCAGGCTGGAGACGGCTTTGGAAGAGCTGAAGGCAGGCGTCGAATATGACTACGTCATCTGCAACGATGAGGTGGAGCGGGCAGCGGCTAAGCTGGAGGCGATTATTACCGCTGAACGCTGTCGGGTGCGCCGCAGCGAATATTTTCAGCTGATCAAGGATATAGTCGGGGAACAGGGAGTGATGAGGCAAGATGATGAATCAGCCGCCCATTGAGCAGTTGCTCGATAGAGTGGAAAGCCGATACACATTGGTGGTGGCCACAGCCAAACGGGCACGCCAGGTGTTGGATGGGAGCCTGCAGTTAGTTGAAGATGTGGGTTCCACCAAACCGGTGACCATCGCACTGTGGGAGATTGGGGAAGGGAAAATCGTTCCCTTCCGGGAGAAACGGAAAAACCAGTAGACCAACGGCCCCAGCCGCAAGGCTAGGGGCTTCTTCGTAGTTTAGCTATTATGTATTACAGTAAGGATATCCGGAAGGAGCTCCGGGGGAGGCTTTGCTTGTGGAAAAATACGCGGAGGTAATTGTCGACATTCCAAGCCAGGCGGTGGATAGACCCTTTCACTATCTAGTTCCACCGGCACTGGAGCCTAACCTCCAACCCGGCCACAGGGTCATTGTTCCCTTCGGTGCCCGGAAGCTTGTGGGCTACGTTATGGGGATTGTGGACAAGAGTCCAGTAGATGAGGTTAAGCCTATTCTAAAGATCCTGGATGAAGAACCCCTGCTTACCAGGGAGATGGTGGACCTTGCCTTGTGGCTTGCCCAGCACACCTATTCGCGGCTGGTAGATGTCTTGCGCTGCCTCTTGCCCCCGGGGATACACATTAAGTCGGAAAAATACGTGGAGATTGCCCCGGAGTATGGTACCCGGTGTATCAATGAACTAAAAGAGAGGGCTCCTAAGCAGGAAGCGGTTCTGCGGTACCTCAAAGAAGCCGGCGGTGAAGCCCTGTGGGATGACATTTTGGATGCCGCTGAATGTGGAGCGGCGGTTATCAATGCCTTGGCTGAGAAAGGATATGTAACCATCAAGTACCGGTGGACAAGCCCGGCTGTAAAGAAGAAAAGGGTCCAGGTCTGTCGGTTGAATGTGTCTACAGGGGATGCCGCAGCATGGGTAGAGGCTAACAGGAGGAAGGCGCCGAAACAGGCCGAGGTAATCAGCTGCCTAATGGTGATGGAGAAGCCCTGTACAGCCTCAAACCTGGCTGCCAAGGCCGGGACTACATTGGGAACAGTCCGGGCACTAGAGGAAAAGGGCTTGATCAAACGCTACTGGCAGGAGGTCTATCGTGACCCCTATGGTGAGGGAGCTGCGGCCAGCAAGCCCCTAACGCCAAATCCCGCCCAGAGGAATGCTTTAGAAGAGATCAAGGAAGCCTTGGATAGGGAATCGCCGGATGTATTTCTCCTGAGGGGAGTTACTGGCAGCGGCAAGACTGAGGTCTATCTTCAGGCCATAGGGAGAGTCTTGGAACTAGGAAAGCAAGCCATTGTCCTGGTGCCGGAGATCTCCCTTACTCCCCAGACAGTAAGGCGGTTTAAGGCTAGGTTTGGCGATAGAGTGGCAGTGCTCCACAGTGCTTTGAGTGCCGGCGAGCGCTTCGATGAATGGCGCCGGATACGGAGTGGAGATGCCGATATAGTGGTGGGTGCCCGCTCCGCGGTGTTTGCACCCTTTACCCGCCTGGGACTCATTGTCATCGACGAAGAACATGAACAGAGCTACAAACAGGAGGAAATGCCCCGGTATCACGCCAAGGATGTGGCTTTGTGGCGGGCTAGCCGGCATAGAGCTGTAGTCGTTTTGGGAAGTGCCACCCCTGCCGTTGAGTCAACCTACCTTGCAGAAACCGGAGCATATCGTCAGCTGCTCTTGCCGGAGAGAATCGAGACCCGTCCTCTGCCGCCGGTTGAGATCGTGGATATGCGGGTTGAACTAAAGCGGGGTAACAGAACTATCTTGAGCGGGAGGCTTCGGGAGGCCATCGGACAGAGACTCCAAAAACGGGAGCAGATGATTATCCTCCTAAACCGGCGGGGATATGCTACCTGCGTCCTCTGCCGTGAGTGTGGACATGTCTTGCAGTGCAAGAATTGCCGGGTCACCCTAACATACCATGAACCAGACAAGAGCGTCAGGTGTCACTATTGTGGATGGCAGATGCCTTTGCCGAGACTCTGCCCCGAATGCCGCAGTCAGCTGCTCCGGCGCTTTGGAGTGGGAACCCAGCGGGTGGAGGAAGTCTTGGTCCGGGAATTCCCTGGAGCTAGGATACTCAGGATGGATATGGATACCACCAGGCGCAAAGGTTCCCATAGGGCAATCCTCACCACTTTCGAGCAGGGCAAAGCCGATATCCTCCTAGGGACACAGATGATTGCCAAGGGCTTGGATTTTCCAAGCGTTACCTTGGTGGGGGTAATTACCGCGGATACAGCCCTCAATATCCCGGACTTTCGGGCAGGCGAGCGGACCTTTCAACTGCTCACTCAGGTAGCCGGCCGTGCCGGGC
>JAAYGR010000004.1 GCA_012727675.1 Bacillota bacterium | reverse complement strand
GAGCAGTGGCGGAAAATGATGGTGGAAAGCATCAAGTCAACCTATTACCGGTTCTCTGCCCAAAGGATGCTGATTGAGTACTACAATATCATGTATCAGCCGTCTAGAACGGCAAAGCTCCTGGCTGAGGAGATCGACCGTGTAATTGCCAGCAGTCTCCGCTAGCCAGCTGCATGACATATTGTCTGGAAACATCCAAATAGGCCGAGATGAGCCTTTGACGGCTTAACCTCGGCCTGGACTTTGGACCTAATTACTCTCCGCCAGCATTCTCCTACTTCAGCCTTCCGCCAGCGGCAAATAGCTGGTACGGTAGTCTCCTAGACCGGCCACCATCTTGGTAATATCTGAATAGCTGTATCCAAGGGACATAAGGGGTTCGACAATATTCCGCTTTATGTCCGGGAGATAACACTTCATCAATTTGCCTGTTCCCACCAGTCTGTAGGTCTCAACACACGCTGGTACCAGCACCGAATCCCCCGGCTGCACTACAAGATAGGTGCCGGACTGCCCATCGCCTTCTAGAGCGAAGCTGCCCTCAAGGCAAGTGAGGAGATGAAATCTCTCACCATCAGTTGCTTCTGTGACGGTACCCTGCACCAGCAGAACCTCCAAGGCAAAATAGCGGTTAGCCACCTTAATGGTTTTCAGCCCTGCCGGCTGTGGAATTGTCACACCGGTCACCGGCCCAGTCCTCTGGCCAGCGAACTGGATCACATCCAGTGCTTTTTTAATGTGGAGCGGCCGACTGTTGCCTTCAGCATCAACTCGATCCCAATCGTACAGGCGGTAGACTGTATCGGAGTTCTGCTGAATCTCTGCCACCATGACTCCACTACCCAAGGCGTGGACCATACCCGCGGGCACATCAAAAACATCCCCTGCCTTAACGGGTACCCGGTTTAAATAATGGGCAAGAGTCCCATCGGCGATGGCTTCCCTTAAAGATTCCCGGGTCGCTCCAGGCTTCAGACCGTAGATGATTTCAGCCCCGGGCTCCGCTGCAATTACATACCAAGCCTCCCACTTGCCCGGATCTCCCGACTCGTGGTCAGCTGCGTATTCATCATCAGGGTGTACCTGAACAGAAAGATAATCATTGGCATCCAGTATCTTCAAAAGCAGGGGGAACTTAACTAAAGCGGAATCAGGCAGCGCTGTACCGATGATGGCTCTTCCGTAAAGGCTGATTAATTCCGGAAGGCTGGTTCCCACTAAAGGTCCGTTGGAGACAACACTGACCCCATGGGCGTGGGCGGCAATTTCCCAGCTTTCCCCGATGCTGCTGCTGGGAAGCACCCTGCCGAACTTTCTACTCAGGGCAGCTCCGCCCCAAACCTTTTCTTTATAGATTGGGTAAAATCTAAAGGGATATGGCTTGATCAACTAAAGTCCTCCCTGCCCAGCTCAGCTGCTGTGGGACAGCCGCTTTTCTAAAGCTTCCCGCTCCTTCTCAAAACCAGGTCTACCCAGTAAGGCAAACATATTGCGCTTATATGCTTCAACTCCTGGCTGATCAAAGGGGTTGACTCCCAAGAGATACCCGCTGATGGCACAAGCCTTTTCGAAGAAATATACCAACTGCCCGAAGTTGTATTCACTAAGCCGGGGAACCCGCACCACCAGGCTTGGGACTCCGCCATCAGAATGGGCGAGCAAAGTCCCCTCCAGGGCCTTGCGGTTTACGTAATCCACAGTCTTGCCGGCCAGATAGTTAAGGCCGTCCAAATCCTGCTCCTCACTGGTGATAGCGATTTCCGACTGGGGATTCTCAACTTGAATCACCGTTTCCATGATAACCCTGAGGCCCTCTTGAATATACTGACCAAGGGAGTGAAGATCAGTGGTAAAGTCCACAGATGCGGGGAACAAACCTTTATGGTCCTTCCCTTCGCTTTCACCAAAGAGCTGCTTCCACCATTCCGCCAGGTAGTGGAGAGCCGGTTCATAGGTAACCAGGATCTCAATCAGCTTCCCCTTGCGGTACAGGCAGTTGCGAACCGCCGCGTATTGGTAACTGGCGTTGGCATCCAGCTTTGGAGAAGCGTACTCGTGCATGGCAGCCTCCGCCCCCGCCATTACGGCATCAACATCCAAGCCTGCCACCGCCATGGGAAGAATGCCCACAGGAGTTAATACAGAGTACCTGCCGCCGACATCTTCAGGAATCACAAAGGTCCGATAACCCTCGGCATCGGCCAGCTGTTTTAGAGCTCCCCGGCTCCGGTCAGTTGTGGCGATAATCCTTTTCCTAGCGGCCTCCCTGCCGTACTTTTGCTCCATGAAAGATCGCAAGATCCGAAAGGCCAGAGCCGGCTCAATGGTTGTACCCGACTTAGAAATGACGTTGACGTATACTTCCTTGTCTTCCAACGACGTCAGCAAATCAGCGATGTATGCACTGCTGAGATTCTGACCGACGAAATAGACAGGCACCTCTACTCCACTGAAAGGTGGAGTCAGCATCTCGATAGCTGCCCGGGCTCCCAGATACGACCCGCCGATACCGATTACAACGAAGGCATCGGCATTGGCCCGTACTTCCGCGGCTGTATCCTTAATCCTGGTAAATTCCTCTCGGTCGTAGTTGGCGGGCAGCTCCAGCCAGCCTAAATAATCGCTGCCTGGACCCTTGCCGCTGTGGAGTAGGTTATGGGCTTCCTGCACTTGTTTTTCTATATATACAAGTTCATGTTCACCAATAAAGGATGATGCCGGTGTATAATCAAAGCGCAATTTCTCTGCAACTAGTGTCTTAGCCATTCTGCTTAGCGATGGAGCCGCGGCTCGATGCTGCGGACTAGATCGCCCCCACCCTCCTTTT
>JAAYGR010000109.1 GCA_012727675.1 Bacillota bacterium | reverse complement strand
GATCGGGCCCGGAAAGTGTTAAAGGTGCAGACTGAGGCCACATGTTCCTCTCCGTACTTATCATAGACGTATTTTGCGACTTCATCTCGATAGCGGGCATCGAAATCTATGTCAATATCGGGCTTTTGGGCCCGCTCAAGGCTCAAAAACCGCTCAAATAAGAGTCCCCGGGCGATGGCATCAACTTCTGTGATCCCCAAACAGTAAACAACCGCGGAATCAGCAGCTGAACCCCGGCCGGCACAGCGGATTCCCCGCTCTTTGGCAAAGCAGGCAATATCCCACATGACGAGAAAGTAATCTTCAACCTGCAGGTGGGTGATGATGTCAAGTTCATGTTCGAGCCTTCGCCGGATGGATGGAGTAATTGTCCCATAGCGCTTCACCGCCCCTTGATAAGTCAGCTCCCGCAGGAAAACCGCTGCTGACTTCCCCTGGGGCACGGGAAAGGCGGGGAAAAGGGACTTCTCTAAATCTAAGGCTGGTTGGCAGCGCTCAGCGATTTCCTGGGTTGCGGCCAGGGCCTCCGGGTAGTCACTGAAGAGCTCTTTCATTTCCGCCGGAGACTTTAGGTAGTTTTCCGCATTGAGGCGCCGTTCAGGGTGGACATCCTCCAGCTGGGTAAGGGTGCGGATGCAGGTTAAGGTATCGTGAAGGGGAAAATCGGCTTTTTCAGCATAATGGACGTTATTGGTAGCAACTACCTTAAGCCCCAGATCTCCAGCCAGCTTCACCAGGGCTCTGTTGAGATGGGCAGTATGGGGGAGAAGGTCATTGACCAGCTCTATGTAAAGATTATCCCGGCCGCAGATCTCTAGATAGCGGTCGGCGGCAGCCCGGGCAGCCTCCACCTTTCCCTGCAGGATCAAAAAGGGCACTTCTCCCCGGCGGCAGCCCGAAAGGAAGATCAAGTCCTTATGGTACTCAGCCAAAGCCTTAAAAGGCACCTGGGGGTTTAATCGATCACCGTACTGATACGCAGAGGTCAAAAGCTTGCACAGGTTGGCATAGCCCCCGGGATTCTCCGCCAGGCAGATGAGGTGATGGCCGTTTTCCAAAGTCAGCTCTGCCCCTTGAATGGGCTTAATCCCTGCGGCAGTCGCTGCTTTATAAAACTGAACAGCAGCACTGACATTATTGTGATCGGTAACAGCAAGGGCCAGCATTTCCAGTTCAGCGGCTCGATTTACCAAAGCAGGTATAGAACTAGCCCCATCGAGAAAAGAGAAGGGGGAATGGACGTGGAGATGAACAAAGGCCAAGGAAAGGACCTCCCTTTGCTGGAGATGTCAAGAAATCCTAGCAGGAGCAGGATTTCTTCGGTTTTGTAGCAAAGTGTGTTAAAGTTGATTATCGTATGCTGCCCAACGGCAAGCGGGCAAGATAAATATCAGGAACTGTGAAAGGGGACAAGGTGCAAACAACTATCGGCACCGAGCATCATGGTAAAACGAGTCTTCTCTGGTGTTCAACCCAGCGGCTCCTTAACTATCGGCAACTATTTTGGAGCCCTGCGGAATTTTGTCAAACTGCAGCATGAAGCAGAATGCTTTTTCTGTGTGGTGAATCTCCATGCCCTAACAGTCCCTCAGGATCCCAAGGAGCTTTACCAGCGGACATTGGATGTGGCTAAACTTTTTGTGGCCAGCGGTATTGACCCCGAAAAGGCTACCATCTTTGTCCAATCCCATATTCCAGCCCACAGTGAAATGAGCTGGCTTTTGGAATGCACTACTTACGTAGGCGAACTGCGGCGGATGACCCAGTACAAAGACAAATCCTCTAAAGGGGAAGTCGTCACATCGGGCTTATTCACTTACCCGGTACTGATGGCAGCCGATATTCTCCTCTACCAGACCGATGAAGTACCGGTGGGAGAAGACCAAAAGCAGCATCTGGAACTGGCCAGGGACATTGCAATCCGGGTCAACAATCGATTTGACGAAGAGGTTTTCAAGGTACCCGAACCCTATATCCCGCCGAAAGCCGCCGGCGGCCGGATTATGAACCTGCAGGATCCTTTGGAAAAAATGTCTAAGTCGGCGGAAAACCCCCGGGGGAATATCGCCCTTTTAGATCCCCCCGATGTCATCCGGAAGAAGATCCGCTCAGCAGTCACCGACTCGGGCCGGGAAATCTACTATGACGAAGAAAACAAACCAGCCATCTCCAACTTGATGGTCATTTATTCCCTTTGCTCCGGCAAGTCCTTGGAGGAGATCCGGGATGAATATGCAGACAGCGGCTACGGCCAATTCAAGAAGGATCTGGCGGAACTGGTGATAGAGACCCTGCGGCCCATCCAAACCCGCTTTGAAGAGCTTTCCCGTCCAGGGGTCATCGAAGAGGTTTTGGCTGAAGGCAGAAAGAAGGCCGAACCCTTGGCACAAGAGACCCTGGAGCGGTTCCAAAGAAAGCTGGGCCTTTTGCCGGCTTGATTCAACTGCTGGTTCAATCTTCAATCGTAGATTTTGTATAGTATCCACTGGCCGGTAGCCTGGTGGTGGAGTTCATAAAGCCCCTGATCATCAGTCATAACCTGATAGACTGTGATTTCCGGGGCTTTTTCCCACCATTCGCCTCTTTCTTTCCAGCTTTCGATGATCTGGGCAATGACGTGGAGCCGTCCTTCCCAACTAAAGGCGGCAGGTTGCTTTCTTCGGCAAATCACCTGGATAGGCGCATTTACACGGCGGGCCAAATGATGACCTCCCCAGGGCTATCCCCAAAGCCAGTCAAAAGCTGCAGCATCCGTTCCCGGCGGGGAATGGAAATCTCGGAACCAGTAAATATCCGATCAGCCCCGAACTTAGCCTGCAGAGAAGCCAGCAGCTGCTCCAGCTCCCGCGGGCGCTGGGGTTTTAGGTAAGAAGCCAAGGCCAACTGCCCCAAAGCCGCCGGCTTTAATCCCATTAACATTATCCGCACCCCGGTGATGGGGGAAGGCCAGATTTCTTGGGTCAAAAGGCCCTTGACTGCCGCAAGCAGCTGGTCGGCGGCCTGCAGTTCATTCTTCAATTGTTTATCCCAGCACTTTTCCTCTAGATTCTTATATTCAACCAATAAACGGATCCTGGTACAGGCTTGGCCCTGCCTTTTAAGCTCTTGGGCACAGCTTTCCACCATGGGCAGCAGATGTTTAGTCAGTGCCCCCCAAGTTCGGCATCCATCCATCTCCGGCGGCAGTTGAAGATAGGCCTGGACCGTCTTAGGGGGATAAATACCTTTCACTGGGCTTGGATCTATCCCCCGGGCCGCATGATAGAGTTTCTTGCCGGTTTCTCCAAAGAGTCTCTCAAGCTTTTGCCTTGGCACCTGGCGCAGCTGGCCGATGGTGTAGATACCTAAGTTTTGCAGCTGCTGGTGGATTTTATCCGGCCAAGGCCACAGCCGATTTACCGATAACGGCGCCAGAAAATCCTCTACCGAATGGGGAGGGATAATCAAGCAACGGCCGGTCTTTCTCTCCGGCTTTTCCCTATCCTTTAGCTTGAGGGGAGAAGAGCTTCGTCCCCGCCCTTGGTGCCAGGTCAAAGGTTTTTGCCCAGGAACTGACAGGGAAAGATCAGCTGCTTCCAAGTAGGCAATCTTGGCTGTCAGCTTATTGGGAGCTATGGACAAATAAAAAGGAACTGCCAGCTGCTGGGCAAGGCGGTTTATGATCTTTTCACCGGCGACTTTGATTTCACCCTGTAGAGAAAGCCCTACAAAAGCGCTGTTATGGCTTTCTGGTTCTACCAGCGGGGTAAAACCGGCGCAAATATCCCAGAACCTTTCTGCCGCCGGTAAAGGATCGGCTTCCGCTTCGATTACCTGCAAAGCTGGGCAAGCAAGGCGCGCCTGCCGTATACCCATAGTGGTGGTAATCCGCAGCTTGGCAGCTTCCGGTGAAACATCGATGATCCTGCGGCCTTGGGTAACTACAAAGGGCTGATGCCTAAGGCTGGGGTTATGCTTTGCTTCCAAATATGCATAAAAATGGTGCAGCCGGATGTACGCCGCCATCGAAATCAAGCCGCTTCACCTCCCGTGCAAACAAATATTCGCCAAACAACTGTTCGTATAAAAAGTATACGTCAGGCCCCTTTGGGGTGTCAAGGGAGAACAGCCTGACTGTTGCAGTTAGATCTTGGAAGTCCTAAGAGGAATAGGGCTGGACTTTATTACGCCTTTTGGCGAAGTTTTGCACCAAGAGGGCGATCTGGGGCCAAGCCTCCAGGGCAGCCCGGCGGCCGGCTTCGATTATTGCCGGCACCTTCTCTATATCGGTCAGAGAGGCACTGCCGGTGATAGGCTGAATGACCACATCTGCCGTCTGCTCCAAGCGGATTTCGGTGTTGGTCTGGCCCATAATATCCAGGGATTGGATGAGAATCTCCAGGATGGTGTCTATCTCATCACTGTTTTGGGAATGGAATCCCAGATCCACAGCGATAATGATATCAGCGCCGGCCCAGCGCAAGAGATCTGCAGGGACGTTGTTCTTGAGGCCTCCATCTACAAGCATATGGCCTTGCCAAATCATCGGCTCGAAAATACCGGGGATGGCAGTGCTGGCCCGAACAGCTTGGGCCAAAGAAGCATCAGCTGTAAATATGATCTCCGGCCGCTGGGGGCCAAGCTGTCCAGCAAACCTAGGGGGGCAAAAACATACCAGTTGGCCGTCACAGAGGTTAGTGGCGGTGATGAAAAGGGGAAAATCTATTTCGTAGAAATTCCGTTTGCCGCTTAAGCGGCGAAGGAGCCGGTAGAATTTTCTGCCCCTGACAAACCCCAAGGGAGTAGGCGGGAGCCAGCGGTGGGGCAGAGAGAGGCGGTCCAGGATGGTCTTGATGCTGATCAGAGTCAAAGACTGAATGTTGATCACGTGGTCAACATAGTCTCTGATCTTGATCTCGGCCAACAGGTTCTCCATCTCCTGGGGTGTCCACCCCAATGCATGGAGCATGGCGATGATGCTGCCGGCACTGGTGCCTGCCGCCATGTCAATGGAGAGTCCCTTGGACCTGAGCACCTCCAAAACACCGAGGTGGGCGGTTCCCCTCAATCCTCCTCCACCTAAAGCAAGCCCAATTACCGGCTGCCGGGGTTGGGGTTCAATGAAGCTAGCAGCCATTTGCCTAGGCCTCCTTGCACAAGTTTACTTATATACATGATATGGGTACCGATCCCAAAAGGTTTAACCAATAGATACCACAACGTCGGTCCCGGGAATTGAGAGGAATTAGACCATTCTTATGGAAGGATAGAAACAAGTGGGAGTGCAGCGAAATTAAGAGTTCGAATCTAGTTCATGGAATGCAAATGGGGGCATAAGAATGGAGTAAACAGGGAGAAACCAGGAAGGTCCGGGGTGAGAAAAGTGGATGCCAAGCAGCGTGCAATCTTGGAGTTCAGCCAACGGTTGTTGAAGGAACCATCGAGCAAGATGTTTTTGCAGCGGCTGGTGAACAACAAGGAACTGGTGGATAAGATAGTCTTTGTCCTGGACAGAAAAATGTTGGCCAATACTTTGCTGGTATCGGAACTAGGAAGCTCACGGATCGGTTTTCAACTGGAGTTGGGGGCCAGGCGCCAGGAAGAGGTCTCCCTGGTTAACGGCCGACTGGTGCGGCATGTAAAGCGGACCCGCAGGCTCTGTCTCAATGATCCCATGGAAGCCTGGGAAGCCCTGGAGAATTTCGAGGGTCGGCTCTATACACAGTTTAGTTTTGCCGGAGAAATCCCTGATTGGTATTTGGCCATTGTGGAACCAAATCCCGCCCTGCCTGCCGAGGCTGGGCCCGCAGTTGAGGAGGAAGAAGAGACAGCTGATATCTTCCGGGAACAGTTGGATATCGCTATTTGGACCATCCTGCTGAAGCAGGAGATTGATCAGGCCCTGGCGGAAAGGAACTCGCAGCGCTTCTATGAGATTGTAGGACTGTATAATCGATTGAAGGAACGGTGTCTTTGGGAATTTGACTAGGGAGGATTTGGGTAAATCTCGGTAGAATACTTAATACCATTGGCGAGCACCACCGCCGGTGGGAAGCAGTTGGTAAAGTTTTCATAACGGCGCCCATGGTGCGGCGCCTTTGTTTTGACCTAAAAAGGGGATGATGTCTTGTCTGTGCTTAGTTCACCGGGCCAGGAGAAGCCGTTGTGGCGCGATTTATTGGAAACAGTAGGTGGAGCAGTAGTTTTGGCTCTGTTCATCATGACTTTTATTGCCAGAGCTTTCACGGTGGACGGTCCCTCTATGCTCCCTACACTGCATTCAGGTGAAAAACTGCTGATCGACAAAGTTACTTACAGATTTCGGCCGCCCCAGCGGGGAGAAGTGGTCGTTTTCCGGTATCCCGCTAACCCAAAGGAGCATTTTATCAAGAGGGTGATCGGCATTCCCGGTGATACTATAAGCATCCAGAATGGGGATGTTTATATCAACGGCCAGAAGTTAGAGGAAGACTATCTGATGGAAAAAGCCCGGGGGAATATGCCGCCGGTGAAGGTGCCGCCGGATACGGTCTTTGTCTTGGGAGATAACCGCAACAACAGTCACGACAGCCGCAGCCGGCTGGTGGGGTTTGTCCCCAAGCGCTTGGTAGAGGGACGGGCAGTCTGGCGCTACTGGCCCCTGCAGGCTTTGGAGGTCTTGGAGCTGCCCCCGGCTTTTGCCCAGATCAAATAAGGGAGATAGTGATCAGAGTACATGAACATAACTGCAGTCATAGCTGAAGAATTGGGGATCAAGGCGTGGCAGGCGGAAAATGCTGCCCGCCTTCTTGATGAGGGGAATACAATCCCCTTTATTGCTAGATACCGCAAAGAAGCAACCGGCGAACTGGATGAGACGGTACTAAGGAGTATTGCCGAAAAACTAGGCTATTACCGCTCTCTAGAGGAAAGAAAACAGGAGGTCCTTCGGCTCATCGATGAACAGGGCAAGCTCACCGAAGAGCTGAAGGATGCTGTAATAAAGGCAGCCAAGCTGCAGGAACTTGAAGACCTCTACCGGCCCTACCGGCAGAAGCGCCGCACCCGGGCAACCATTGCCGAGGAGAAGGGGTTTGGACCCCTTGCCGACCTCATTTGGCAGCAGGAGCTTACCGATGGGGAGCTGGATGTTGTTTTCAACCCCTTCGTCCAGCCGGAAAAGGGAGTGGAATCTTCTGCCGAGGCTCAAGCTGGGGCTTTAGATATCATCGCCCAGCGGATTGCCGATGATCCCAAGATCAGGGCTTTGGTCCGCAGCATCAGTGAAAAGAAAGGTCTCTTGACCAGCAGGTGCCGGCTGGAGCCGGATCCTTCAGGGAATTTGCCCATCACCAAGTACGAGCTTTACTATGATTTTTCCCAGGAGCTGAGCAGGGTACCGTCACACCGGGTCTTGGCTGTTAATCGGGGCGAAAAAGAAGAAGTGCTGAAGGTAGCGGTGGTAGTACCCCAGGATGAGATCGTTGAGGCCATCAAAGGGGAGGTTATACATAATCCCTGCAGCATTTTTCAGCCGCTCCTTGCAGAGGCCTGTAAGGATGCTTATCAGAGACTGCTCGCGCCCTCCATTGAGAGGGAGCTTCGCAATCAGCTGACGGAAAAGGCAGAGACCCAGGCTATCCAGGTCTTCAGTGCCAACCTGCGGCAGCTTTTGCTGCAGCCGCCGGTTGAGAGTAAGCGGGTCATGGCAATCGATCCCGCCTACCGGACTGGGTGCAAGGTGGCAGTGCTCAACGAGCAGGGAGATGTCCTGGATACCTTTACCATTTACCCCCATGCTCCCCAGGAGCGCTGGGAAGAGGCTAAGGAACAGCTGCTGGCTAAGATTCAGGAGCATTCTCTAGAAATCATAGCCATAGGCAATGGTACAGCTTCCCGGGAGACAGAGGTCTTGGCTGCCCAAGTGATTGCTGCCTGCAATAAGGAACTGCACTATTTGATCGTCAATGAAGCAGGGGCTTCTGTGTATTCTGCTTCGGAGCTAGCCCGGGAGGAACTACCGGACCTAGATGTATCCATGAGAGGTGCTGTTTCCATCGGCCGCCGGCTTCAAGACCCTTTGGCGGAACTGGTAAAGATCGAGCCGGGTTCCATTGGTGTTGGGCAGTATCAGCATGATGTCAATCAGAAACGTCTGCGGGAGAGTCTCCAGGCAGTAGTGGAATCCTGTGTCAATTACGTGGGAGTAGAGCTGAATACCGCTAGTCCTGCTCTCCTGCAGTACGTGGCAGGGATATCTAAGACTTTAGCCCAGCGGATCGTGGAATACCGCCAAAAGGAGGGGCCTTTTTCTGACCGCCGTCAGCTGCTCAACATCCGGGGTTTGGGGGAAAAGACATTTACCCAGTGTGCCGGATTCTTGCGGATTAGAGATGCTGCCAATCCCCTAGACAATACACCTGTCCATCCTGAATCTTACCATCTCGCCGAGGCGATTTTGGAACTAGCCCAGGTGCCCCTTGATGCCCTTGCCGACAGAGACGGCCTTTTTCACCTGCGGGAAGGATTGACTGAGCTGAAGGCTGAAGAAGTGGCCCGGAAGCTGGATGCAGGTGTTCCCACCGTTAGGGATATCATAGCCGCGCTCCTTCAGCCGGGCCGGGATCCCCGGGAGGAGCTGCCTAAACCCCTTTTCCGTCAAGATGTCCTGACATTAGAGGATTTGAAGGACGGGATGGTGCTTTCCGGGACAGTTACCAATGTAGTGGATTTCGGTGCCTTCGTTGATATAGGCGTTGGGCGGGATGGTTTAGTCCATATCTCCAAGATGAGTCAAAGCTATATATCGCACCCCATGGAAGTGGTATCCGTTGGAGATGTGGTGCAGGTTGAGGTGCTGGAAGTTGACCTTGCGAGAAACAGAGTTTCCCTGAGTTTGCTTACGTAGAGATGTAGGATTTTCATGGCAATACCTGCATAAGGATGTGGAGCCCGTGGGTGAGCTGTTGCCGTCGCTGGATAGAACTAAGGCGCGCAGGCTGATTAGCCTGGAGTATGTCCTGATCTTCATGGCCAATGGAATCATCTACCCTTTTTTCAACCTCTACTTGACGAAGAACCTCGGTTGGTCAGGTACGAGGATTGGTTGGGTGGGGGCTCTCAGCAGTGTGCTGGTAATGGTAAGCCAACCGCTGTGGGGTAGGATCTCCGATGCCTCGGATAAGCACAAGGTTTTGGCTTTTGCCTTTGCGGTGAGTGCCTGCCTGGTCTTTATCCAGCCGCTGGTTGCCGGCAGCTTTCTTGTTTTCCTGCTGGTTCGTCTCTCCCATGCAGTCTTTGCCGGTTCCACCTCATCGATGTTTGACGCCATCGCCCTAGATGTTCTGGGGGATGATAAAAATAGCTACGGTCAGTACCGCCTTTGGGGGTCCTTTGGATTTGCCGTGGCAGCCTTCCTCTTTGGAGGAGTCTATGAAGCTCTAGGTTTCTCATCCATGTTTTTCTTCAATGCCGCCGTGGTGAGTGCAGCTAGCTATGTGGCATTCCAGCTGGATGGAGCTGCCGCCGGCAGCGGCAAAGACCATGATGAGCCGGCGATGGAGCTGAGGAGAGTCCTGGCCAATCCGGCCCTCCTGGTCCTCTTGGCCGGGATTTTCCTGGTGCAGACTGCCAACACCGCCGGTGAAACCTTCCTGGGAGTCTACCTTGATGCCATCGGCGGCTCCAGCGGGATGATCGGCAGTGCCTTTGCTTTGATGGCCTTCGTGGAGATACCTGTTTTTCTTGCGGCTCCCCGGATAGTGGGGAGGTTTGGCTACAAACAGATGCTGGTGGTGAGTACTGCCCTTTTCGGGCTGAAATTGGTCCTTAATGCCCTTTTTCCCATTCCCTGGCTGGTGCTGGTTCTCCAGCCCATGGCAGGCATCGGCTTTGCCTTGTTCCAGGTGTCATCGGTATTAATGGTGGATGCCCTGGTGCCCCGTCAGTTTCGGTCCACTGGACAGGCGATCCTCGCTACCACAGCCTGGAGCGTGGCAGGAATATCCGGCAATCTGCTTTTTGGAATGCTAATAGATACCGCGGGAACCTTGACCGCCTTCGGTGTCGGCGGCTGTGTAGGACTTTTGGGGACGCTGTTTATCCAATGCTTTGTTCCAGGTACAACAGAGCGGGCACCTGCTCAAGACCTGAAGGCATAGCTTATTACCCATCGCTATGCTCTCCAAATCCTTCTAGGCCCGCTCTGGGAGTCTTAAGTCTTAGGTTCTTTTGGTCTTGAGTATTTCTTCTTACTTAGCCTTCCCCACAGAACCGAAGATCCTCATCTTTTCAGCTACAGCTTCTTTGATAGTCCCTACAACTTGGGCCATAAACTGGCCGAAGTCGGTGTTATTCGGCATTTCTTGGACGGTGCGGATCTTGGCCATAGCTGCCTGGGATATGTCGGTGTAGACATTGATCTTGGCAATCCCGTTGGCAATTGCCTGACGGAAATCATCATCGGATAGACCAGAGCCGCCGTGGAGAACTAGAGGCACTCCAGCCAGCTCTCGGATCCGGGCAAGGCGGGGAATATCCAATTCCGGCGTGCCTTTGTAAAAGCCGTGAACGCTGCCGACGGCGACAGCCAAGGCATCGATTCCCGTCTCTTGAACAAACCGCTGGGCCTCTTCAGGGTCGGTAAACAAGGTGGGATCCGCAACTCCGGGGCTGGCATCACCTTCGCCGCCGGTGACATGTCCTAGTTCAGCTTCAACAGAGGCGCCTACGGCATGGGCCATTCGGACGATTTCCTTGGTCTTGGCGACATTCTCCTCATAAGGCAGGATTGAACCGTCGAACATGACCGAGGTGAAGCCGCAGCGCAGGGCTCTTACAAAATTGCTAAAGGCCTGACCGTGATCGAGATGGACCGCCACGGGGACGCTGGCCTGCTCAGCTGCCCTCAAGAGAATGGGGGCATACTGATCGAGATCGAGTAATCCCAGATGGCCCTCAGCTACAGCCAAGATGAGTGGTGACCTATTCTCCTCAGCCGCCTGCAGGGCACCCTGCACTATTTCCATATTGACGACATTGAAAGCACCAACCGCGTAACCATTTTGAAACGCATCATCAACCAGCTGTTTGAGACTAACTAATGCCATATTCTCCGCATCCCCTTGTATTTATTTAATTTAACGTTCACCCCACTGGGCCATATGGGCCATGTGGGTGACTTTACATCCGGCCTTTTCTAGATCCTGCATGACGGCATCAACATCCGTTGTGTCTAAGCGCAAGACGATGGAGCGTTTTTCTTGCCCTTCATGGAAAGTGGCCAAACTGATGATGCTTATGCCATGATCTCTAATAATCCGGGTAATTTCCGCCAACACACCGGGCTTATCTTCGGTTTCCAAGGCAAGTCTGATCCCATTGCTCCGCAGTCCCATGGAATCAACAAAAGCATCGAAGATGTTGGTTTCGGTGATGATTCCCACCAGCTTGCCGTTGTCTAACACCGGCAGTCCGCTGACCACATTTTCCCGCATCAGTACAGCGGCTTCTTCGATGAGGGTATCGGGGGTGACGGTAACAGGGTCAGGGGTCATAACTTCCTTGACAGTGATCTTGTTGAGGATGGTGTTCATCTCAAACACGCTCAAGGTGGTGGCAGGGGAAGGTGCCACCCGCAGAAGCTCTGATTCAACCACAATACCGATCAGTTTGTCATTTTCGAGAACCGGCAGCCGTCTCACATCGTGTTTGTGCATGAGCTTCAGGGCATCGAGAACCCCCATATCCGGAGTGGCGGTGATAGGATTAGGTGTCATTCGGGTCTTTACCATCATGGCCAAGCCCTCCCGTCTTTGCTCTCTTTACTTCCAAAATTCCGTAACCCGAAGGGAAATCCTGCTTTATTACCTGATTTATACCCACTTCGCCAATCCTAAACATCATATATAACAACAAGGAGAGCAGTCCTACCTTGGTAGTCTGCTCTCCTGATCTTTAGCGATCTATCCCATCGTCTCTCGTTATTCGAAGGTCAAGACCTTGTATCTGCAGCTGTTCACAGCGGCTATTCTAGAGTGAAGCAGTAGCATCCCGAACCGCCTTCGTAGCGGTAGTATGCTTCACCACTTTCGGTCACCAATCTAAAGTCTTCGTCGGCAATGGGGACTCCATTGAGGGTGCCTTTCAGGGTGCTGTAATCCAGCTTTGGTACATAGATGACTGCCTTGGTGTTTACGGGGATGGTCACTGTCATTTCAAAGCCTGACCTACACCGGCTCCAGCTGGATTTGATCTGGCCCTTGAGGGTTTTGACTGAGGCGCTGGCATGGTCTAAGGCATCGGGGATGGCTGGCTTGATGACTACTGTATCCCAGCCCGGCTCACCCAGCCGGATACCTGCCAAGGCCCGATAGAACCATGTATCTACAGTTCCAAGCATGATGTGGTTGTGGGAGTTCATGCCAGTGCCGGTGAGCTTTTCCCATCTTTCCCAGACAGTGGTGGCGCCTTCTCTGATCATATAGCCCAAGCTGGGATAGCTTTCCTGGGCCATCATTCGGTAGGCTACTTCCTTATACCCCAAATCCGTCAGGGTATCCAGCATGTAGCGGGTTCCGACAATGCCGGTATCGAAGTGGTAGTCTGCTTCTCTGACAATACTGTCCACCAAGTTCTCGGCTACTGCCTCGGTCATGTCCTCTGGGGTCAGGCCGAACTGCAGGCCGAGGATGTTGGAGGTCTGATCGTTGTTGCCGTAAGTCTTGTTTTGCGGATCGAAGTATTTCTTATTGAATGCCTCCCGAACCTGCTCCGCCTTCTTATGGAAGTACTCGGCATCTTCGTCTTTGCCTATCACCTCAGCTATCTGACTTAATCGCAGGACATCGTGATAGTAGTAGAAGGCTGAGGTCATTTCCCTGGGGTTTTTCTTGGGAAGTACACTGCCGGGAGGGCACCAATCGCCGTATTTTATATAGGTGACCAGTCCATCCTCCTCTATAGACTCCAGAAACTTGACCCATTTCTTCATGCCGTCATAGTGTTCCTTGAGCACCTCAAGATCGCCGTAATAGCGGTACATGGCCCAAGCTATAGTGATATATGCAGTACCCCAGGCAGGATCTGCTGGATAGAGAGGCCAGTAAGGCGGGACAACGTCGGAGAGACTGCCGTCCTCTTTTTGGGCATCCTTAATGTCCTGGAGGTACTTCACATAGAAGGCGGCCATATCGAAATTGTAAATGGCTTCTTCTACCACCAGCTGTGCATCTCCCATCCAGCCCAAGCGTTCATCCCGCTGAGGGCAGTCTGTGGGCACGCTCATCAGGTTGGCCAATTGTCCGTATACAACATTTTGGTGTATTTTGTTGAAAAGCTGATGAGAACTGGAAAAACCGCCTGTGTAATCCACGGCAGTGTGGAGGAAGCAGGCTTCCAAGCTGTCTACCCCCGGTGTCCCCGGGAAACCGGTGACTTCTACGTACCTGAACCCATGGTAGGTAAAGCGGGGTTCGTAAATCTCCACGCCTTCCCCTTTGAGGATATAGGTGTCGGTGGCTTCAGCCCTGCGGTTAATGCGGGTATCCAACCGTCCGCTGTCATCCAAAACCTCTGCAAACCGGAGCTTGACCTCAGTGCCCCGGGGACCTTCCACCTTCAACCTCACCCAGCCGGTCATGTTCTGGCCGAAATCGTAGATATACACACCGGGATCAGGATTGGTGATTGCCGCAGGCTGGAACCGCTTAGTTATCTTAATCGGCGGCATGATTTGAGCCCGCATGCAGCCCCCTGGAGGCTCGACCTTTACCGCCTGGGCCCAATCGGCTGTATCCAAGTTCGACCGGTCCCATCCCGGGATTTCCATTCTGGCATCATAGACTTCACCGAAGTATATGCCGTTGATGCCTATAGGGCCCCGTTTTACCTGCCAGGTGGTGTCTGTTAGTATCTTGTCTTGGGTTCCATCGGTATAGGTAATGTGGAGTTCTGCCCTCAGGCACGGGAAAGCATCATAGCCGTATAGTTTACCTTCCCGCCAGCGGAAGCTGCAGTAGCGGCCGTTGCCCAGCATGACTCCCACCGCATTGGCTCCCTGCTTGAGGCTGCAGGTGATATCATACACCGAATACAGTACGGTCTTGCGGTAATCTGTTTGACCCGGCTCCAATACCCGGTCCCCGATCTTCTTGCCGTTGATCCGAAGTTCATAGTAGCCGAGGCCGGAGATATATGCCCGGGCGCATGCAACTTCCTTTTCCAAGGAAAACTCTTTCCTAAGGAGACTCCCGGGCCGGAGGTTATACTCGGAATTATCTACTGTCACCGCATCGGGGGATGCATCATCGCCGTTGGCGATCCAGGAGGCTGTCCACTCCTCATCCTTGAGAAAGCCTGTTTCAAAGACATTGATGCAGCTGTAAGGACTGACCCGATCGTCTTTGTCCCACCAGCGGACCCGCCAATAGTACCGGCGGCAGGATTCCAGCTCTTTGCCGGCATAGACGATGTTCATTGAGCGGGAACACTCTACCTTGCCGCTATCCCAGATGTTTCCCTCTTCCTTGGCAATCAGGGCCTTATCATCAGAGACAATCACCTGATAAGCCCTTTGGTACTGATTAGGCTCACTGTGCCGGAGGACCCAAGCTAACCTGGGATTGGGGCGGTCTATACCCAACGGATTCTGGACGTACTCACAGCGAAGCTGTACCGGGGCCT
>JAAYGR010000108.1 GCA_012727675.1 Bacillota bacterium | reverse complement strand
GCAAGCTGGGCTAAAGCCGATATCAAAGCTTTAGTGGCAGAGGGAGTGATCAGTGGTTATCCTGACGAGACATTTCGCCCCAAGAACCCAATTACCAAAGCTGAATTTGCCCGGATTTTGGCCAGGGCCTTTCATTTTGAATCCGCCGGCCAAACCCCATTCTCTGATATCCGCAACCACTGGGCGAAGAATGAAATCAGCGCCCTGGCGGCTAAGGGGATTATCCAAGGGTATCCAGACGGCAAGTTCCACCCAGATGAGAAAATCACCAGAGCTGAAATTGTAACAATGCTCACTAGAGCCCTTAAGCTGGACAAAGATTTTCAAGCAGACTACTTTGACTGGTGGCCCACTTTCACCGATATGTCAGAGGACCACTGGTCATACAACTCTGTAGAGATCGCCAGCCGTTTGGGGATCATTCCCTCGATTTTCGGCACTACTTTCCAACCGGAAAGGCCGGCAACTCGGGAGGAAACAGCGGCCATGGTAAAGACAGCAGCAGACTTGGTCACAATCCAAGGCACCCTCAGTGCTGCCGGTGACCACTCCACTGTAACGGTAGAGCCTTTGATAGGTCAATCCTTGGTCCTGGAAGTGGCACCGGACGCTAGTATTTTGCGGAACAGCACCAAGTCCGAGACAGCCAACCTGGTTGAAGGCGACCAGGTATACTTGGCTGCCAATCGAGCCGGTACCGCTCAGTTTATCAAGGCCACCGGCATTGTAACACAGTCGGATGTTATGTCCAAGATTACCGACATGTCCAAGGGAATGGTGACTAAAGAACAGCTCAGTGCCCTGGTCAAGGGCGACTGGCAGACGGTGCGGGATGAGATGAGGTACAACCTCTATGATCAGCTGCTTAAGAACGGAGTGAAGCCCCATGAGGCTGAAGCTCTGATCACCCAGGACTGGTCAGCCCTCAGCGGCTTTGGTCAAGAACGTCTAGCAGAAGCACTAGCCGCAGAGTGGGATCTGCCGCCTGAGTTAATAGTGGCACTCCTTGAGCGTGATTGGAACACAGCCCAAGAGTATGGGCAGGTAGAACTCACCCAGCGCCTCCTAGGCGGTCTGCTTAACCAGTCCTTCTAGAACCAAGGAGCTCCCCCAGCCTAGTAGTAATTCAGACCTAGCCGCGATAAAAAAGCTGGCACGCAGCCAGGTTTCCGGTGGATAATCGGAGACCTGGCTTTTTCCTTTGAGGCAAAATGCCGTTTTACCTAGAGAGACAAAGCTTTGCGGAATATATGGGAGTAGTTTGGGGATATGGGTCGATAGACTGCCGTGACTCACAATATGTTGTGTAGTATAATAAACAAGCACCAATATATGGTGTTTACCAACTCCAACTTCCAGGAGGGAATGGTTGATATGCAATTAAGCAATAATGCCCGTACCGTCTTAGAGCGGCGCTATCTGGCCAAGGATGCTGAAGGCAATGTGCTAGAAACACCAGAAGAGATGGTCCAACGGGTGGCCCGCAATATTGCGGCGGTAGATGCAAACTACGGAGCAGACGCCGAGGCAGTTGCCAAGACTGAAGCCGAGTTCATTGAAATCATGGACCGGCTGGAGTTCCTGCCCAATTCTCCGACCCTTATGAACGCAGGAAGGGAGCTGCAGCAGCTGTCGGCTTGTTTTGTGCTGCCGGTGGAAGACAGTATGGAGGGCATTTTTGACGCGGTCAAGAATGCTGCTCTTATACATAAGAGCGGTGGAGGCACCGGTTTCGCCTTTAGCCGCCTTAGACCCAAGAACGACAAGGTTCTTTCTACAGGCGGTGTAGCCAGTGGGCCCATATCCTTCATGAAAGTTTTTAACGCTGCTACAGAAGCGGTCAAGCAGGGCGGCACCCGCCGCGGGGCCAACATGGGCATCTTGCGTGTTGATCACCCTGATATTATGGAATTCATAACCTGCAAGCAGGATTCACATGATTTGACTAACTTTAATATTTCCTGCGGCATAACAACGAAATTCATGGAGGCTGTAGAGGCAGATGAGTTCTATGACCTCATCAATCCCCGTACCAATAAGCCTGCTGGAAGACTAAAAGCCCGGGATGTTTTTAGCAAGATCATTGAGATGGCGTGGCACAATGGCGAGCCGGGTATCATTTTCATTGATCGTCTAAATGAGTCTAACCCGACACCCCATGTGGGAGAGTTCGAAGCCACCAATCCCTGCGGCGAACAGCCTCTGCTTCCCTATGAATCCTGCAATTTGGGTTCAATTAACCTAGCCAAGTTTGTAACCAGGGATTCCATGGATTGGGAGCGCTTGCGCCGGGTAGTGCATATTGCTGTCCATTTCCTCGATAATGTCATCGATGCCAATCGCTATCCGCTGCCTGAGATCGAGCATATGACCAAGGCTAACCGGAAAATCGGCTTGGGTGTCATGGGCTTTGCCGATATGCTCATACTCCGGGGTATAGTCTACGACTCAGAAGAAGCGATAGAAGCTGCCCGGGAGGTCATGTCCTTTATTCAGCAGGAAGCTCGCCAGGCTTCTATCGAACTGGCTCAACAAAGGGGACCGTTCCCCAACTTTAAAGGCAGCATTTATGATAACGGCGAAATCCCGACTCTGCGAAATGCTACAGTCACCACCATCGCACCCACAGGGACCATCAGCATTATCGCGGGCTGTTCTTCAGGAATCGAACCGATATTTGCCGTAGCTTATACCCGTAACGTGCTAGACAATGATCAGCTGATCGAAGTCAATCCCTTATTCGAAGCTATGGCCAAGAGATATGACTTCTACAGCCCTGAACTTATGAGACTAGTGGCCAAGCGGGGATCTGTGAGGGGCATTGAGGATATACCAGAGCAGATACAGCAGCTGTTTGCAACAGCCCATGATATCACTCCTGAATATCATGTGAAAATCCAGGCTGCTTTCCAGGAGTTTACAGACAATGCTGTATCCAAGACAGTCAATCTACCCAATGCAGCAACCCAGGATGATGTCGCCAAGGTTTTCTGGGAAGCATATAGGTCGGGCTGCAAGGGGATCACCATCTATAGAGACGGCAGTCGTTCGAGCCAGGTACTCACAATTAAGAAAACCGAAGAGAGCCAAAAAGGCGGACAGCAGCCTGTTCCCAGGGCTGTGGTACGACCGAGACCCCAAGTCACATCCGGGCGGACACTGCGGATCCCAACAGCCCACGGCAATATGTATGTTACCATTAATGAAGACGAGTACGGGATCTGTGAGGTATTTGCCCAGACCGGCAAGTCCGGCGGTGATGCGGCAGCCAATAATGAAGCCATTGCCCGCCTGATCTCAACTGCCCTCCGGGCAGGAGTACCGGTAGAGGACATAATTAAGCAGCTCCGGGGCATCCGCTCCTCTACCCCCGTCTGGTTCAACGGCGGCTTGGTACTATCCGGACCAGATGGAATCGCCATTGCCCTGGAACGCTACCTGCACTGGCGCAAGACCGGGCAGGACCTTGACAGTGTTAAGACTGCAGTAGACGCAGCCGCTCCGGCCGGCGAGTGCCCCGAGTGCGGAAGCATGCTCAAGCATGAGGAAGGTTGCAATAACTGCCCACAGTGCGGGTATTCCCGCTGCAGCTGATCCGGCAGAAAAACCGGACAGAATGCCAAAGGGCTAGAGAATATGCCAAAAGGGACAGTGCTAGATAATCTAGCGCTGTCCCTTTTGTTTATTGTGGCAAACAGTACCAACCTAATAATTACAGAACCAGACCCCGGGCATGCACAATCCACCGGTCCACGACCTGATCCTTTTGCACAACATAGAAGGAATTACTCAGGTTGACAACTGTGCATACATGGACTGGGATCACTTCCACCTGCTGGCCGATGGTAAACGCACCCTCAGGAGCAGAGACGAAGCCGTGCTCTTCATTCACCTTC
>JAAYGR010000107.1 GCA_012727675.1 Bacillota bacterium | reverse complement strand
TCTTCTAGAGCGGTAACCTGCTGCCCCTTTTGCTCAAACACCTTGGAGACGTGGTGAATCCGGAGTTTCGCTTCCAGCTTGGCGGGCTGGAGGTCAGGGTCATGCAAAGGTTTAACAGGCAGTGCCGGCATCACTTTGCCCTCCCTTCTAGCCAGGGAAACATGCGCTGGTAAAGGGCCTTGAATAGAGTGTCGGTGAGTAAACCCAAGAGACCTATCACCAGAATACCCACGATAATCCCTGCAGTCCGGAGAAACCGCTGGGCCTCCATGATCATGTAGCCCAGACCTGAGCTGGCACCTACTAATTCGGCAACTACCAGATAGGTCCAAGCCCAGCCTAGGGTAATCCGCAGGGTGTCCACAATCCCCGGCAAGGCTGCAGGCAGAACCACCTTAAGGAAAGCCGCCCGTTGATTAGCCCCTAGTGTATAGGAAGTGTCGATTAACTCATGGGAGATATTCTTAGCCACATCCCGGATCATCAGGACCTGTTGAAAAAAGGTGCCGATGAAGATCACCGCGATCTTTTGGAGATCCCCGATGCCTATCCAGAGGATCAAGAGGGGGATGAAGGCCGATGCCGGCATGTAGCGGACAAAACCGACAATCGGCTCAATCAGTCCCTCGGCCAATTTGAAGGAACCCATCAAGAGTCCTAAGGGTACGCCTATCAAAGAGGCTAGGAGGAATCCGGCAGAGACCCGGTAGATGCTGGCCAGGATATCTCCCACAAGGTTTAGTTCAGTCAGCATGTGGTAGAACTGAACAGCCACCTCCGTCGGTGACGGCAGAAACAATGAAGGGATTAAGCCTCCATAGGTCAGCACGCACCAGACTGTAAGGAGAGCTGCGAAGGACAGGCAGCCGAGACATATATATACCCGGGATGGGATGTTCCCTTTGAGAACAAGATACTGCTTGAGCCGCATCAATAACACCTCATTGATCCTGGGCGTTCCAGAGAAACTCCGGAGCCACAAGGTCCTGTATATCAACCTTGGCAGGGATGATCTTCAGGTCGTAGTAAAAGCTAGCCGCGTTCTGGAGAACATCATACAGCGGGCCGGCTTCGCCATCGGTCCCGAAAAACGCCAGGTTGTCATGGTAATCCATGAGCTTCAGCCCTTCTAAGGTGGCTACAAACTCATCCAATGTAATCCCCATGCCCTTAGCCATAATCTCATTGCTTTCCTCGGGATGGGCGTGCCAATACTCCATGGCTTCCTTCATGGCTTTGACAAAGGCCTGAACTGCCCCAGGATTCTTGGCAACGTAATCTCCATGGAAGGATATGGAATCGCCGATCACTCCTGGGAAATCTGTGGTATCTACCAACACATGACCAGCGCTTTTACTTCCCTGGGTCAGCCACGGCTCCCAAGTGACCGCTGCATCGACCCGGCCGGCAACGAAAGCTGCTCCGGCATCGCCGGCAGTCATATTGACAGTGGTGATGTCCTTTTCGGTCATACCGACACTTTTTAAGCCGGTGAGGAGCAGGAAGTGGCTGGTGGAACCCCGCAGGAAGGCCACCTGCTTGCCCTTTAGGTCCTCAAGGGTCTTGATTTCCGGCTTAGCCAAGATCCCGTCACCACCGTAGGAGTCATCGAAGGCCCAGACAATTTTCAGCGGAATCCCGGCAGCCGCCACCTGTACCTGCACATCATGAGCTGTCGCCAGGGCATCTACCCGCTTGGCAGCAAAGGCCTGCTGTCTGGGTCCCAGATCTTGAGTCACCGATAACTCCACATCCAAACCGTGCTTGGCAAAGAATCCCTTTTCTTGAGCCAAAAACAGTGGTGCATAACCGGTCCAAGTAGGCAGGGAGATTACCATGGAATAATCTGCTGCCCATACCGGACCGATCAAGGAAGAAATACAGAGGATAACCAGTAGAGCCGCCGTACCCAACAGACTGAGTTTTTTCATAAGAAATCCCCTCCAATAATGGCTTGCATTGATCTTGTGAATGATTATACATCATCACCACATAACTATGCAAGACCTAAAGAGGGGATTTCGGTATATTTATTAATTTTTTTCCGCCGGGTTCTCAGCAGTCCTGCAATACCTCTCCAAGGCGGGCAAGATCTTCCTTGCGGCCGATGGTGATCCTAAGGTGCTGGGGAAGCCCGAAGCCTGCGCCGCTCCGGACGATAATCCCCGACTCTGCCAGCTTTCTGCAGACAGCGACCGCATCCTGTTTCACATCTGCCAACACGAAATTGGCCTGGGAGGGGACATAGGACATGTCCGCAGCCTCCAGGAGTGTATAAAGATACTCGCGGTTGGAGGTATTGAGTTCCCGCATTTTGTTGATATAGACCTTATCCTGCCAGCTTGCTAGAGCTCCAGCTTGTCCAATGCTGCTGACATTAAACGGAGGTCTAATCCGCTCTAGAATGTTAATCAAGGGCGTATGACTGATGCCGAAGCCGACCCTAGCCGCCGCAAGACCGTGGATCTTGGAAAAGGTGCGGATCAAAAGGATATTTTCCCGTTGGGGCAGGGTGTTAAGACCAAAGGCACAGTCTGGGTAAGTGGCAAAATCTATGTATGCTTCATCTATGACTAAAAGGATGTTTTCCGGCAATTTCTGGATCAAGAAATCCAGCTCGCTTTGGGTAATGATGGTGCCGGTGGGGTTATTGGGGTTGCATAAAAAAACGATCTTGGTGCGGGACGATACAGCCTCCAAGATGCTTTCAATATCGACGCGGAAATTGGCCAGAGGAACTGGTAGTGGTTTTGCCCCCATGGCTAGAGTAGATGCCCGGTACTGACCGAAGGTGGGGCTTGGGATGATTACTTCATCATCGGGCTCCAAGAAAGCCAAGGACGTTAAGAGGATCAGCTCATCGGCCCCGTTGGTCAAGATAATCTGATCCGGTTCAATCTCAAGATCAGCCGTAATGGTCCTTCGCAGGTCATCCCCCTTGGAATCCTGATACAGATTAAGGTGCTTGAGCTCCCGCTGCATAGCCTCAATAGCCCGGGGAGAAGGTCCATAGGGATTTTCATTAAAGGACAGCTTGACCACCCGCTCCTGCCCCAGCTCCCTTTCCATTTTCTCAATGGGAAGATCTGCTAGATCCGGCTCAAAGGGCTGCAGCTGGGCTAAAGCCGGTCTTGCCAGCTGCAGGGCATGGGCTTCTCTCAAAGAGACTACTTCTTTGTTGTCCATGCTTGCTGCTCCTTTCATCTTCAGCCTTGGGCAAGGAGAAATATCCTGCCCCGATCATCGGCTTTCTGAATTGCCTCTATCACCATCTCTTCGGTGACAGGGAAGGGCATAGCTGCCATATCTTCAACTTCGAGAGACAGGCGGGCAATCCTCTGCCAGTCAGCATCGGTGAGTTCTTCAATGCCCAGCTGCTTAAGGGTGATGGGAAGTCCAATTTGATGGGAAAGGCTAAGATACTCCTCTATCTCGGCCTCAGGGCGCTTCTCCAGCATCAGCTGTGCCAAAATGCCGAACCCTACAATCTCGCCGTGGACCATCTGGTGTACAGCCTCAACGGCAGTGAGGCCGGAGTAAATGGCGTGGGCAGCTGCTGTCCGGGCCTGGTCACCTCCTAGGCCGCTGACGCAGCCGGCGATGGCAATAATGGCATCTACTACTTGGTCTAAGGAGTCTGATACCCGGCCTTTGCTTACTGCTTCATATGCCGCCGGTCCCTCAGCGATAATTGTATCCTTGCAGAGTTTACCCAGCCGCAGGGCTGCCTCCACCGGCACCTTCAATTTCTTGCCCCGGGTA
>JAAYGR010000106.1 GCA_012727675.1 Bacillota bacterium | reverse complement strand
TTGACTATTCCCTGCTGCCCCACATGTTCCTGCCCACCATCTAAAGCCTAACGCCTGCTAAATCTTATACAGTCTGCGGGCGTTATCGCAGAAAATCTGACGGGCAAGCTCCAGAGCCCTCTGGCGGCTAAAATATCCTTCCTGGACCTTTTCTGCCAGGACTTTGGCCGCCACCCAGCGAAGGGCCAATACCGCTCCATAGGTCTCTTCTGGTGTCCAGCAGTCTCCACCCCAAGTGATTTTCTCTGAAGTTCTAGCTGTTTCTATCCATTCATGGAGGGCTTGCACTGCTGCAGTGGGTGAAATCAAAGGAAGCCAGACAAGGTCTGCATAAACGTTGGGATAATTATGCAGCAGACCACCGATTTCCCTGGTCCACGGATACCCGCCGTGGAACAAGACAAACTGGGTAGACTGATATTTCTCAATCAGAGGCACCAAATGCATTGGATTAGAACCGTGGATCTTGCCTAAACCTACGTGGCACTGAAGGGGCAAGTCCAAGACCCCCGCCTGTTCCGCAACAAAATGGAAGACGTAATCCTGAAAAGCCTTAACTTTGCCAGGGGCGGCGTCCTTCCTCCCAAACGCCGCCTCCGCGTCTTCCCTTGCCGCCTCAGCGAATGCCATGCTCCGGTCATAGGCCAGGGCACACTTCAGGGCTACACATCCCTCCTGCTTCTTAACAGCCAAGAGGGCATCCACAGCCTCCAGGTACTCAGCAAAGCTTGACGGTACCATCCCGTAAGGGGCAAACAGCTGCCAGGCATTATTGCCGTTGTGATCCTCAACTTGCCGATTGTGGCTCATCACCAGAGCATTGATGCGAAAGGTTGGACAGTAGAATTCGGGATGACCGTTGTCGCTGCCGGGATTCCAATAGGCATCGAGAACAGCCTTCTCGATACCTGCATGTTTCTGCAAAACTGTGAAATACCATTCAGGCAACTTATGTTTCTCAGCAATACGCTCTGAGACCATCTCCCAATTATCTGCACTGAGCTCCTCGTCAAACCCATAAAGTCTCTGCAGAGCTGCAAGGAGCCACTGATAATAGGAATTGGTGCCGACCTGCCTAATAAAAGATTCTCTCTCCTTCCGGCTACTGCCAACTTCTACGCCGCACCAACTCACATAGGAGTTCTCAAATATATAATCCAGAGTCACCCGCTCACCCTGTCCTGGGATGAGATGATGTTCGTGACAGCTGATAATGGCCAGTTGTTCCAGGTCCCTTTCTAGACTCTGCCGAAGGTCTCTAGGGTGCAAGATACCACCATCCTCTCTGGTAATGGGACTGTCCAACCAGCTCTACTCCGGCCTCACCGCCCCCATCTTGTACCCTGGAGCCAGGGTATAAAGGCGTTTGACCGACGGGGCGTCATTCACGTGGGACGCCACAATTCTCCCGACATACAACATGTGGTCTCCTGTCACCAGCTTAGCTTCCAGTTTGCATTCAAAGTTGGCAACAGCATCGGTTAAGAGCAGTGAATCAATTTCGACGGCAGGTTCTGTAGCAATGGGGTGTTCCTTGAATTTGTCAATATCCCGGCCTGATTTGGTCCCATAGAAAAGTGCCGCCTCCGCCATGGAGCTAGACGGAAATGC
>JAAYGR010000012.1 GCA_012727675.1 Bacillota bacterium | reverse complement strand
CGGTGACCAGAAGGCACTTGCTTCCCAGCTGTTTTAGGAGACCAGCCTGGTTAACCAGCTCATTCTCTCCATGGATCACCCTTGTCGGCATAAAAAAGTTGTACTTCTGCAATGCTATACTCCTTTCCTACACCCTTGGGACTTATCGCCTAGTGTTGTTTCTCCATCGGATGGACCGATATTAATGGGTAGTTTGTTGGTTTATTTATTACACTAGGCCCCCTAGAGTAAAAGAAACCATACCCTAACCTTTATTGTTTCAACTTAAATACCACAAATTCCTTGGGCCTCTATCCCCACTCTAAACAGGCGAAAGGCCGGGAGATTTCCCGGCCTCTTCTTTCTGACAACAGCTTACTGCTTCTTGAACTGCTTACTGCTTTTTTGGCTCCCAGCTTCCAGCCGTCTACCCCTCTAAGGTAAACCGCTGAACCAGACTGTTGAGTTCATTCGCCATGTTATTGAGGCTTTGGGATGCAGATGCCAGCTGCTGGATAGAGGCGGATTGCTGTTCAGTTGCCGCCGCGACTTGCTCGCTGCCCCGCCCAATCTGCTCAATATCCACGGCAAAGGCTTGGATCTCCTCTATGATGGGATTTATGGCTGCCAAGATGCGGCTGAGGAGCTCGTTGCTGTAGTTTACAACCTGTGCAGTATCCTGTGCCTCCTTGGCTCCCCTGTCCATCTCTGCTACTGCACTCTCGGTTTCTCTCCGGATATCTCCAACTAGAGCGGTGATTTCAGCAGCTGCTGTCGCGGACTGTTCCGCGAGTTTCCGAACTTCTTCGGCAACCACAGCGAAGCCCCGGCCGTATTCACCTGCCCTAGCTGCCTCAATGGCGGCATTGAGGGCGAGGAGGTTGGTCTGGTCAGCTATGCCGGTGATGACCTCTACTATCCGGCCGATCTCAGCCGAGCGCTGATCCAAGCCTCTTACTACCTCCGTTAGGGCGGAAATGCTTCTCTGCAGCTCACCAATTTCTTTGATGGCTCTCGCCACGGCTTCGCCGCCGTCCGCGGCCATGCTGGAGATCTCGGAGGCAGACTCGGCCATATCCCGGGCTTTCATACCCATGGTCTCAACTGTTGAAGCAAACTGATTGGCAGTGGCTGCAACTTCCTCAATGGAGGCTCCTACCTCTTGGGTCGATGCTGAGAGCTCCTCACTTGAGGCTGCAATCCCCTGGGCTGAGCTGTCTATTCTGCCCACCATACCCCGAAGATCGTCTACCATGGCATTAAAGGCAGAGGCCAGCTGACCCAATTCATCTTGCCGCTTTACATCAGCACTGACAGCGAGATTCCCGTTGGCCATCTGCTGGGCGGCATCCCTTAAGCTAATAATAGGAGTCACAATGCGGCTGGTAATTCGGGTAGCCAGCACGGCTCCGGCAGCAATTCCCACTATCGCCACAAGGAGGCTTAACGTGCCCTGGCGGTAAACGGGAGCCAAGACATCTGCCTCATCGGCCAGCATAATAACTGTCCAGCCCGTTACTTCAATGGGCGCATAGGCTGCGATCTTCCGCACCCCTCCGGAACTAAATCTCATAATTCCCGTTTTCCCCATCATGGCCTCTGCCGCTGCCCGCAGTTCATCATCACCTTGGAAGATATCGGTGTTGCCTATGTACCTTTTCTCAGGATGGGCCACAGTTGCACCGCTCTTGTCCAGGATCCAACCGTACCCATAGCCGTTCATTTTCATGCCCTCAACCTGGCTCTGCAGGTAGTCCATCCCTAGGGTTCCGCAGATGAGTCCAACAGGCCGATCCATTCCATCCCGGAAGATAGGCTGGGCGATGGCCACCACCAATTCTCCCGAGACAGCATTCACTATTGGGTCGGAGTAGACAATTTGACCTGTGGCCATGGCCTGTTTAAAGTAGTCCCGTTCACTAAGATCTGCACTTCCCCCGGCAGACAAGATGGCAAAACCATCGGGCTCAACTACGGCTAACATCTCGAAATCCGGTTGATTCTCCGCCAGCCTTCGCAGAACGGGAATTTGAAGATCGAGAATCATACTTCTTATGTCATTGGTGTCTACCAAAGCACGAAGCTGATTTCCCTTAGCTTGCAGCCAATTGTTGATGATTAGGGCATTGTTCATTGCACTTTGACCGGCTGCATCCAAAGCCGCATCTTCTGTGGTGTTGCGAAACTGTACATATGTAATCCAAGTAGAGGCTCCCAACAAGACAAGCATAGTCGTGACAATGTAAACGGTGAGCCTGCCCCGAATGCTCTTAGTCATAAATGATGCTTTCATGTTTTATCGCTCCTTCGACAAAACCACTCTGTTTGAAAAACTTCTCAAGAAAAGGGCAAAATCCTCTCTAGGCCGAGATGATTTTGCCCTTTTCACCATAAAATGAGAGCCAATCTCGCTAGATTTTGTCGCAGATAACCTCTAGGCTGGGGATTGCACTTGTTTGAAGCACACCTGGCTATTAACGATATTCACCTAATGCCTTTACCTGACAATCATATCCGGACTGGGTAAATATCAGCACCATGTGTTATGATTCCAACACGGGCATGGGCTCCCTTATCCGCTAACACTTGGTTCAGGGTCTGCTGGGGATCCTTCGTTCGCTCAAACCCAAACTGCTCAATTTCCTCATCCTTGAGCCCATCAGAGTATACAAAGGTGCGTCCGACCTGTTCTTTGGAGAGACATAAGGTCAAATACCAGGCTATGGCTACCTCATCTTCATATTTCCCGGAGTTAGCACCCTCTAGGACACTCTCATATGATAAACCGCCGATAGAGTAAAGGATCGGGTGTTCAGGAGCAATCCCGCCCCGGGCGGGACACAAGAAAATCACTGTACCGCCGGGTTTTACCATGAGGCTTGCAGCCGAATAGGCTTTGCTCGCTTGCCAGAAATCTGCATTGCCTGGATGGGAACTGGCCAGCACAACATCTGGCAGCTCGCTAAACCTAACTGAATAAATCTCTTCGGCACACTTAACACCTTCTCGATGGGCAGCGACTACGTCGCCCGCCACTACTTTGACCAACTCTCCATCTCCATTTAGCACGGTGTTAATAATGAGATCCAGCCCCGACTGCCGGGCAACTTCCTCCATTTCTCTGCGCACGGGATTATCGACATTACCCAAGATCTCTCGAAAACGTGGAGCAGCGACCATATGGGTCGCTCCCGTTGTCGCAGGACCAGAAACACCGGGCTGCACCAATTTGGCTCCCCCAGACCAACCCGCATAAATGTGGGGAATAATATTGCCTATGGCAATGGAGAAGTCTGCCTCAAAATACTGACGGTTGACGCTAATCGGTACACCCAGCTTAGTAGTTCCCAAGTCTACCAGCTGTTCGGGGTCATCATACACATGCGCGATTACCCTTACCCGATCCATGATTGCTTGACCGAACTTCGCCAGGCATTCCTCTTGAGTCATCTGCCTGTGTGTACCGCCGGCAATGATCACGGTGATATCACTATCTTGTATGCCCAGTTCATTTAACCGATTCAACACTACCGGCAGGATTTCCGCCTG
>JAAYGR010000105.1 GCA_012727675.1 Bacillota bacterium | reverse complement strand
CCGTTAGCGGAGTTGCCAACAATGCTGTCACCGGCGGACTCTTGGCCATTGCAATACTGCTCGTTTTCCTTCGCAGCATCCGGCCCACACTGGTAATTGGTGTTGCAATTCCCATATCCATACTGGCGGCCTTTGTCTTGGTGTACTTTAGCAAGACAACCCTTAACCTGCTCTCCTTGGGTGGCCTTGCCCTCGGTATCGGTATGCTGGTAGACAACTCCATCGTGGTGTTGGAGAATATTTTCCGCCATCGGGAGCTGGGCAAGAAAGCCAGAGAGGCTGCTGTTATCGGTACTGAAGAGGTGGGCATGGCAGTTACGGCTTCGACCTTAACTACTGTTTCTGTCTTCGTCCCGGTAGTCTTTATCTCCGGGATGACTGCCGAGATCTTTAGGGATTTGGCTTTAACGGTTACCTTTTCCCTCTTGGCTTCACTCTTGGTGGCCCTGTCCTTGGTGCCCATGTTAGCTTCCCAGATACTGGGAAACAGTACCTTTGATGCTAAAGAGAGCCGGGTTCCCTTGATTAGGTGGATGACGCAAATGAGCGATAGAATGCGGCAAGGATACGGCCGTCTAGTAGCCTGGGCACTGCGCCGCCGGTTGGCAACTTTAGGTATCGCGTTTGCTGCCTTGATCCTTTCCCTGCTGCTTATTCCGTCGGTGGGAATGGAGTTTATGCCCAGCATGGACCAAGGTACCATAGCCATATCGGTGTCCATGCCCCGGGGTACGAGGCTGGAAGATACCGACATGATCGTCCGGGATATTGAGAGCTATGTTGCCACCATTCCGGAGGTTGATACCATCGCCTCCACCGTTGGATCCAGCGGAGCAGATAGAGCCAGTGTCAGCGTTCAGCTGATTCCCATCAGCGAACGCACTCGGCAAACAAGTGAAATAGTGACACAGATCCATGACTTTACGGCTCAAATACCAGGGGCGGAGATCACAGTCTCCAGTGACACCCTTATCACTGGTTCCTTTGGCCAGCCTATCCAGCTGCAGCTTAGGGGGGATGACCTTGCTATGCTGGAGCTGGTTTCCCAAGAACTGATTGGGGCTTTGAAGGAAGTTGAAGGAACCAGGCAGTTTACCACCAGTTTGGATGAAAGCAGCCCGGAGATTCAGGTGCAGATCAATCGGGATAAAGCTGCAGCCCAGGGTATTTCAGTTGCTCAGATAGCATCTACCTTGCGGGCAGCGGTCAGCGGTACCACTGTAACCAAGTTCCGCAGTGAAGGAAAAGAGATCGATGTGACTGTTTGCTTAGGTGAAGAATGGCGGGGAGATCCCCAGGCAGTGGGCAACATACCCATTCCCACTCTCCGGGGTTCATTGGTGCCCCTGAAGGATGTAGCCGCCCTCCAGTACGGCACAAGTCCCATTCAGATCACCCGCAGCGGCCAAAGCCGTACGGTCAGTATCACTGGAGATGTTGTCGATCGGCCCCTCAATGTGGTGATGGAGGATGTGCAAAAGGTTGTAGACAATTTCCCGCTGCCGGAAGGGATAATAGTCGAATACGGCGG
>JAAYGR010000104.1 GCA_012727675.1 Bacillota bacterium | reverse complement strand
TCGTTCCCATCGGCAGACTCACGGATCTGCCTAGAATAGTGAGAACTCAGGTGGAAAAGGCGGCGGACCTGACCGCGGCCAATCAAGATTTGAAGCTGAATCTGGCTATCAGCTACGGAAGCCGTCTAGAGATTGTCAATGCCGTCAACCAGCTGCTGGAGAAGACAGCCAACGGTGAAAAACTGGTTATCGATGAGGCAGCCATTGCAGAACATCTATACACCGCTGGGGATCCGGAACCGGACCTAATTATCCGTACCGGCGGAGAGCGGAGGCTGAGTAATTTCCTTTTGTGGCAGGCAGCCTACGCAGAGCTGTATTTTTCAGATATCATGTGGCCGGATTTTACTCCAGAGGATTTTGTTGAGGCAATTGCCGAATACCAGAGGCGAGAGCGCAGATTTGGAAGAATATCGACACGAAGGGAGTTGGACTAGCACATATGTCTTCCCTCACTAAACGGGTACTAACCGCTGCATTCTCCATACCGATAGTCCTAGGCTGCCTCTACTGGGGAGGAATGCCCTTTTTTATATTGGTATTGGCTGCAAGCCTTGCTGCCATGTTTGAGCTCCGGATCATGATGGTAGAAATGAAGATGGTGGTTTCGGGAGCGCTGCTTTACATTGGAGCAGCCGGACTGCTCACCGCGATTTACACAATGGATGAGGTGCTCATCGCCCCGGTGCTCCTTTTGCTTTTTGTTTTAGCCGCTTTACAAGAACTGTTTTCAGAATCTGCAAAGCCCTTTAGCCGGGGCAGCATGGTCTTGTTGGCCATCCTCTATGGAGCCTTTCTCCCCGGCCATTTTCTGCTGCTGAGGGCCCAGCCCCAGGGATTGGCTTTGCTGTTCTTGGTGCTGCTTGGAACCTGGGCCACCGATACCGGTGCATACTTTATCGGGACCAGGTGGGGACGCCACAAATTGGCACCTGTCATCAGTCCCAACAAGTCGGTGGAAGGGGCAATAGGCGGCATCCTGCTGGCTGCTCTGGTGACCCAGTATGTCAACAGTCGCCTGCAGATCGGTCTGCTGCCGGGTTGGTTTTTGGGGATTGTCATCGGAGTTGCTGCAGCAGTGGGGGATCTTTTCGAGTCTGCCCTCAAGCGTGAAGCTGGCGTGAAGGACTCGGGTTGGATCCTGCCGGGACATGGAGGGGTCTTGGACCGCATTGACAGCTTGTTATTCACTGTGCCGGTAGTGTACTACCTCACCAGGTGGATGGGCTGATGGAGTTCTAAGAAGGCCCAGGGCGAATATGTTCATTGTCAGGGTCGTGAGAAGATCAGTTTTGCGAATTCTCCCAGCCAGGAGGTGATGTGGGTGAATCGGCGCCTTAAGCTGCTAATTGCACTCTTCTTAACGTCGGTAGGAATTATCATTGCTGCCCGGTATGCTATCCATTATTTGGCTCCCTTCTTGCTGGCACTGATGTTTGCGGCAATTATTGATCCCTTTGTCAACATCTTGGAAAGGCGGCTCCCTATCTCCCGGGGCTTTTCGGTCCTCTTGGTGCTCCTTTTATTTGTCGCTGTACTTGCACTTATCATATTTCTACTGGTTACCAACTTAACCGCGGAACTTACTCATTTCCTCTCTCTCTTGCCCCGCTACAGCACTTACTGGGAGGAGTGGCTGAGAAATCTCTTATACAAGATCGAGCACCTGCTGCTTGTGGTGTTTGATGAAATCCCAGCTCCCATAGCGGAGGCGGTACAGCCGGAGCTGGACCAAGTCACAGATACCTTGAGAATGGTAGTGGGCTGGGTCTTGAGCAGTTTGAGCGGGCTGCCCAATTTCGGTCTGACCGTCATCATCGCCAGTATCGCGACATTTTTCATGAGCCGCGACAAGCGGATCTTTGGCGAGTTCTTTATGAGCTTGGTTCCCAAGGGCTGGCGCCCCCAGGCTCTGCATGTCAAAGATGAAATTGTAAACGGCATTTTTGGTTTTCTCAGGTCCCAATTGACCTTGATCAGCCTATCCGGCTCTATAGCTGTGATCGGTCTTACGGCCCTCAGGATTCGTTATGCTTGGCTTTTGGGTCTTCTGGTGGCCCTGTTTGATTTCCTGCCCATGATCGGGCCCAGCACAATCTTTGTGCCGATGATTTTTTACTATCTCTTCATGGGGAATATAG
>JAAYGR010000103.1 GCA_012727675.1 Bacillota bacterium | reverse complement strand
TTCAGACCATCAAGCCCCAGGGAAAAAGCAGCTCCGATGGCAGGAATCCAGTCCCTAGTTTCGCTGAGGGAAACCATCGGCTCAGCTGCCCCTGGAGACAGAAAATTAGGCCAAGCTTGCATTACCATCAGAAAAGGCACCAGGGAAGCAGCAATTATGAGCCAATAAAGTACCCGTTCCTCAGTTTTTGAAGCGAAGGATAGCAGTAAAGCTGCAGCTGCTGGCATAACGATTAGAGTTATCAACACAATAATGACCTCCTGTCAATTCCGCCAAAGTCAATGGTACCACCAGTGCCTAGGAATTCTCAAGATCAGCGGGTTCTTGGGCTGGTAAATCTCCCATACAGCTTTCTCGGCGCTGTCGGCAGGATTGTGAGCAGCTGGATGAAACTGTGGAGAGCGTCCTCTAACTTATGCTCAAACCACAGACATGATCGGCCAAAGGTGGATAGGGTAGATATAAGGAAAGTCCCTATTCCCAGTCCGATTCTAAGATCCCAACGGCAAAGGGAGCTGCATCTGGCAAATACTTCCTGAAAGATGTTTTCCCTGATCCATATTGGATGATGCACCTTAACCAAATACTGGACAAGGTAAGTGACACCCAGGAAGGCCGCGGCCGCAGTCGCAAGAGCCGCTGGATTCACAGGATCCGGCCAGAATAGATAGGCAAGTCTTGCCGTCTGGTAGGTTGAGACTATTCCAAGGGAAACGAGAAAGACTAAGACAATCATAGGGTCTCCTTTTTTGTGGTTTCTACAGTCTAGCGGTGTCCATTACTTATGGTTCAACCAGGAAGGGTCCCATCCCTGCCGGGGCTGAACTCTTGAGACGAGTCCCTTTCGCTGCAGGAGATCAGAGAAAGTGACCGAAGTAGTTTAGTCTAGGTAGTGACAAAGGAATGGTGATCGTCGATTGACAGAAAGGAAAGTATTACCAGATGGGCACCATCAAGGTGCAAGGGACATAAAAACCGTTGGATTGATATCCTTGGGCTGTGCCAAGAACTTGGTAGATAGTGAGATTATCCTGGGCAGCCTTAAGGAAGCCGGCTATGAGATAACCCCCGGGGCTGAAGAGGCAGATGCCATTATTATCAATACCTGCGGATTTATCGGACCGGCCAAGGAAGAGTCCATCGATACTATCCTGGAGATGGCCGAATACAAGAAAGAAGGCAGATGTCGAGCCCTCGTAGTCACCGGCTGCTTAAGTCAGAGATATGGCTGGGAGCTTCTGAGAGAGATGCCGGAAATTGACGGTATGTTGGGTACCGGCCAGCTGGACCAGCTGCCGGGGGTTATAGAAAAGATCAGTCGGGGGCAGCGGCCGGTTCTCTTGGGCGAGCCTCAGTTTGATTACGATGCCGGCGCACCCCGCTTGGTGACAACCGGTTCCCACAGTGTTTACCTCAAGATCGCGGAGGGGTGCAGTCACCGCTGCGCATTCTGTATGATCCCGGCTATCCGGGGTCCTTATCGTTCCCGGTCCATGGAGAGCATTATAGCGGAGGCGGAAGGCCTAGTCCGGCAAGGTGCCAAGGAGTTAATTCTAATCGCCCAAGATACCAGTGCTTACGGCAAAGACAGGCCGGGCAGTCCTAGACTGCCGGAGCTTCTAGAGGAGTTGTCAAAGCTCTCTGGGGTTCATTGGCTGAGGGTGCTGTACACCTATCCCACCACCTTCTCTGATCGGCTTATTGAGGAGTTTGCCGGCAACCCCAAGGTCTGTCACTATGTAGATATTCCCCTGCAGCATGCCAGCAACGATGTCCTGGTGAGGATGGGAAGGGGACCGGTAGCAGACCTTCAGCGGCGCTTGATTCGCCGGCTCCGCCAGGCTGTGCCCGATGTTGCCTTGAGGAGCTCCTTTATTGTTGGCTTCCCAGGAGAAACCGAAGCAGACTTTCAGGAACTCTTGGATTTCCTGGAGGAGATCAGATTTGACCATGTTGGTGTCTTCCCATATTCCCAAGAGGAAGGCTCTTCGGCAGCTGAGCTTCCAGACCAGATACCAGAGGAAGTCAAGGAGGAGCGGCTGCAGCGGGCTATGCTGCTGCAGCAGCGGATCACCCAGGAGAAGAACCAGGCAAGGGTTGGTGAAGTGTTGGAAGTGTTGATAGACGGCCCCTCACCGGAAACCGATCTGGTCTTGACCGCGCGGTCGGAATACCAGGCTCCGGAGGTCGATGGGGTGATTTACATCGGCAACCGCTGGCT
>JAAYGR010000011.1 GCA_012727675.1 Bacillota bacterium | reverse complement strand
TTACAGGGGAGTATATCAGACAGGCTGATTCGGATTTTGCTGTCCTGGCTGGAAGGGATACCTTGATCCTGGCGACACTTCTTTATGGAGGTCGGGGAGCTGTTGCCGCTACAGCCAATGTGGCACCGAAGCTGGCAGTTGAGATTTATGAGGCCTTTATGGAAGGCGATTTGGATCGGGCGAAACGGGCTCAAGAACAGCTAAACCCAGTTAGACTAGCCTTTGGGTTAGGCAGTTTCCCGGCGGTAATCAAAGAAGCTCTAGAATTGATGGGGCTGCCGGTGGGCCCCGCAAGGCTGCCGGTTGGTCCTATGGAAGAGAGTCAAAGGGAGATCTTGAAGGGGATCTTAGGGGAACTGGGTTATTTGGGGACCTTTCGTTGAGCCGGACAGGGCTAGAGCTGACCACTGCAGGGGGAGGAAAGAGTCAACATGAAAATAACCAGGATTGAGACAAGACTGGTAGGGGTGCCGTTTGGTAAAGGCAACTGGGTTTATACGATGCTTCATACCGATGACGGCCTTGTCGGTATTTCTGAAGTAACTTGTCGGCGTTGGGAGCAGACTCTGGAAAAGGGCATCCATGAAGTCGGCAAATACTTGATTGGCAAAGACCCCACTAATATCGAAGACCTATGGGAAAAGCTGTACCGGGATTCTTTTTGGGTTGGCGGTCCCTTACATGCAACCTGCATCAGCGCCCTGGAGTGGGCCATGTGGGATCTCCTCGGAAAAAAGTTGGGAGTTCCAGTTTATAAACTACAGGGAGGTCCGACCCGCACCAAGATCCGGGTCTATGCCCACGTAGATGGTGATACCCCTGAGAGTTTGCGCAGTGCTGCCGCAGATGCCATGGCTCGAGGCTACACGGCGGTTAAGACCCGGGTTGGCCCAGGCGGCCACGCACGGCGTAAGGAAACAGAGTATGTGACGAAGGCCTTTTTCAATGGGGTAAGAAAGAAGATGGAGATCTTGCGGGACGCAGTGGGGCCGGATGTTGACATCGCGGTCGATGCTCACGGATGTTTTTCGCCTGGAGATGCCATCCGAATCGGCCGCATCTTAGAGGATTTTGATGTGCTATTCTTAGAAGAACCGGTACCTCCAGAGAACCCCGATGCCATGGCAGAAGTGGCCCGGAAGCTGCGGATTCCCATCGCCACCGGTGAACGCCTGGCCACAGTGTATAGTTTTCAGCAGCTTTTAGCAAAGGATGCTGCCATGGTGCTGCAGCCAGATGTGTGCAATGTAGGGGGCTTGTCCCAGGCCAAGAAGGTAGCTGCCATGGCAGAAGCCTGTTATCGGACAATAGCACCTCACAACCCCAATGGCCCGCTGGCGACGATTATGAGTATGCAGTTTGCTGCCTGTATTCCCAATTTCCTGATCCTGGAAACTACTGGGGATAAGCAGAGCATGGGGGCAGCAGCCGAGTTTATCAGTGATTTTCCAGAGCTGGTTGACGGCTGCTATGAGTTGCCCAAGGGTCCTGGTCTAGGAGTTTCGCTAAATCTGGATGCAATGAAGGATTACCCCTATCAGCCGGTGTTTGATATGACCCGCTGAAGGGGAGGGAGGTGGGCAGGCTGTGAGGATAACCGATATTAGGACATATTTGGTCAATGCCAATACAGGTGAGTGGACAGACCGCCCCAGGGGCCGGAATTGGCTTTTTGTTAGTGTACACACTGATGCAGGCCTGGTCGGCTATGGCGAAGGGGGCGGCTGGCCGGAGGTCGTTGAACGGGGCATACAGGAAGTTAAGCCATTACTCATTGGACAAGACCCCTTTGAAATCGAACGGATTTGGCTCTTGATCTATCAAGCACTCCATGGACACGGGATAACGGGAGCCGTGAGGGGTGGAGTGCAGAGTGCCATTGATATTGCCCTTTGGGACCTCAAGGGTAAAGCTTTGGGAGTTCCGGTTTATGAGCTCCTGGGAGGCAAGCTCCACGAGACCATCCAGCTTTACACCCATGCCAATAGCGGCGAGGAGGCAGCGAGGCTGCGGGAAAAAGGTTACACTGCCTTCAAATGCGTGCCATCGGTTGCTGTCTTGAAAGAGATCCGAAAGGCTTTAGGAAGTGATGTTCAGATAGGACTTCACTGCCACGGCGAGTTTTCTGTTCATGCAGCTATCCGGCTGGCCACAGCTGCAGAACCGTATTGCCCAGATTTTTTGGAGGAGCCGACCGCGCCCGAGAGTATCGAAGCCTTGGTGGCTGTTGCTCAAAAAGTGCAGGTACCCTTGGCGGCAGGTGAACGCTTATTCAACAAATGGTCCATCCTAGAGCTGCTTCAGTCTGGAGCTGTTGCCTTGGTGCAGCCTGAGACTACTAGATTGGGGGGCATTACAGAGCTGAAAAAGGTTTCTGCCTTGGCCGAGGCCTTTGGAGTGCGGACTGCCCCCCACGATGGGTCGGTGGGTCCCATTGTAGAGTTGGCCAATGCCCACGTGATGGCCACAACCTCCAGCTTCCTCTACTTGGAGCATAAGGATGATGATGTGTCCTGGCGGTACAAGGTGATTTAGTGTAAAAATAGGGTCAGAGGCGGCGAGATCGCCTTGACAGATGCACCGGGGCTGGGAATTGAATTGGATATAGAAGAAATTGAGCGCCATCCGGCTCCTGCCATCGGGGAGTATCGGTTCAGACCGTCTCCTTTTGGCGGTATACAGCGTTGGCGTTAATATTGGCAGTAGTGCGGGTCAGTAGTGCGGCTTGAAAGTGGTATTGCAGATGGCAAAGGCAAGAGGCCGGGGAAGTTTCCCGGCCTTTTGCCTGCCCAAAGTGGGGATAGAGGCCCAAGGAATTTGCCTTACTTAGGTTGAAACATAATAAGTTAGGGTATGGTTGCTTTGGCTCTCGGGAGCTTAGTGTGATAAGCTATCCATTGCCATCGGCTTGTCCGATGGAGCCAAACAGCATTAGGCGATAAGTCCCGGGAGTATGAGAAAGGAGTATAGCATTGCAGAAGTACAACTTTTTTATGCCGACAAGGGTGATCCATGGAGAGAATGAGCTGGTTAACCAGGCTGGTCTCCTAAAACAGCTGGGAAGCAAGTGCCTTCTGGTCACCG
>JAAYGR010000010.1 GCA_012727675.1 Bacillota bacterium | reverse complement strand
TTGAGCTTAGCCAGCACCTGGGCTCCGCCGACGGAGATCTCTGCCTCATACGCTTCCCCTGCAAACAGAAGACTGGTTATGGTGCCTTCAAATTCATTTTCAACCGGTGGGGAAGAGGGGTCTACCACTTCGAAGGATTCCGGGCGGGTGTAAATAGTGAGTTTCGTCCCCGGGGTAAGACCTGCCGGTGCGCTGCACACGATGTTACCCATTGCGCACTCTACCACGGCGTGGTGCTCATCCTGGTATCCCTTGAGGGTTGCCTCCAGGAAGTTGGCTCTACCGATAAAGTCCACCACAAATGGATTGTTAGATCGCAGGTAAATATCCTGGGGCGTGCCCAGCTCGACTATTCTGCCGTTTCGCATTACCGCAATGTCATCGGCAATGGTCAGGGCTTCCACCTGATCGTGGGTTACATAGATGGCTGAGATGGCAAGCTCCGACAAGAAATCTCTCAGCTCCTGACGAGTGCTTTCCCTAAGCTTTGCATCCAGGTTGCTGAGGGGCTCATCGAAGAGAATCACCTTGGGTTCAGCTACCAGTGCCCGGGCCAGGGCGACTCTCTGCTGCTGCCCTCCGCTGAGCTTGGTTGCTGGGCGGTCCTGAAATCCACTGAGCTGGACTAGGTCTAAGACCTTGGCCACCCGCTCTTCGATTTCGTGCTTTGGCACTTTCCGTACCTCTAATGGATAAGCCACATTTCCAAATACAGTCATGTGGGGCCAAATGGCATAAGACTGAAATACCATGCCGATTCCCCGGCGCTCCGGCGGCAGTGATATGCCCTTGTCTCTAGACCACACCACTTCACCGCCGATGACAATTTCCCCTGAATCAGGAGATTCAAGACCGGCGATACATCTAAGCAAAGTAGTCTTTCCACATCCCGAAGGCCCCAATAGGGTGAGGATCCGATTGGGAGGCGTAGACACAGTGACGTTGTCCAGGGCCGTCACTGTCTCTTGCTTAGATGTGAAGGTCTTGACTAGATTTGTGACCGACACCATTCCGTCCATAACACCTGCTCCTTTCGCTAGTGATGCTGCATCTACTGTAGAAACACTGCGGATTTGGTTCACCGACGTGCTGCTGTTCTAGGAGCATCACTGCTGCTTAACTGGTTTTTCTGGGCACAGCAAAGCCCGGCAGCCATACCAGGTACCATTGCTTCCCCCTTGTGTATTTCTTGCCTCAAAACAGATCTCCTATCTGGAATATACATGTGAGACAAATGACAAACATCTGAACTAGAAGACAGGAATTCTCCTTGGTGCTGTCTAAACTTAGGAAAGATACGGCATTTGAGGTAGAAGCTAGGCAATCGGGGGTTCTAGAGAATCTAGATAACAAGGAGGAAGAAACATGCCATTGGTTCCAGCAGCACGCCTACTGCAGCATGCACAACAAAACTCCTATGCAGTCCCAGGTTTCAACTTCCACAACATGGTGGATCTCCAGGCCATAATCTCCGCAGCTGAGGCGGAGGAAGCCCCGGTGATTCTCATGGCCACTGAGGATACTATTAGATTTGTCGGTTTCGATTATATCCAAGGGTTAGCCGCTGCCGCCGCCAAAGGGTCCAGCATACCCTTTGCCCTGCATCTCGATCACGGGCGGGACTTGGATAACATAGTAAAGGGTATTCGACATGGGTTTACATCGGTCATGTTCGATGGCTCCCGTCTGCCCTTTGATGAGAATATCCGCTTAACCAGTTGGGTTAGTGATGTGGCCCATCGAGCAGGGGTAAGTGTTGAAGCGGAACTCGGCCAGATACCAGGTCATGAGGATAATGTTAGTGTGAGTGAGAAAGAGGCGGGGATGACAGACCCAGCCCTGGTAGCGGAATTCGTAGAAAAGACCAAGGTAGATGCTTTGGCAGTTGCCATCGGTACAGCCCACGGTCTTTACAAGGCTGAACCTAAGCTTGATTTTGACCGCTTAGAAGCCATTCGCAAAGAGACCACCGTACCCTTGGTCCTGCATGGCGGTACAGGTGTACCGGATGCGGCAGTTAAGAAAGCCATCAGCCTGGGTATCTGTAAGATGAACGTGGGCACCGATTTGCGCCTTGCGTACATGACAAGTATCCGCACGACCCTTGAGGAGCAAGAGGTTCGCGATCCTCGGGTGCTTTTGAGGATCGCGAGGGAGGCCGTTATTGAAGTTGCAAGAGGGAAGATTCGGCTGTGCGGGGCTAGCCATCAGGCTGGCAAGATATGAGTTAAGGGCGGATAAGTTATTAGCTTTGCTCAAGGTGAGAGTAGTGAAATGGGATCCCATCATTAGGGAAATCAATGCTCTCAATCAAAGAGGGGGCCGGATGCTGAGTGTGGT